>JAJRXE010000434.1 GCA_024276455.1 Calditrichota bacterium | reverse complement strand
TCTCCCACCTCGTCCAGAAACAGGGTGCCGCCGCTGGCCATTTCCACCAGCCCTTTCTTGTCCGCAATGGCGCCGGTAAACGCCCCTTTTTTGTGGCCAAACAGCTCGCTTTCGATCAGATTTTCCGGGATGGCGCCGCAGTTGACCGGTACAAACGGGCGCTTGCTGCGCAGTCCGTTGTAATGAATCGCCCGGGCCACTAACTCCTTCCCGGTGCCGGTCTCGCCAGTTAACAGTACCGTGGTGTCGTTGTTCAACACTTTCCCCATCAGCTGGAACACCTGTTCCATGGCCTTACTGCGGCCAATGATTTCTTTAAAAGCGTAGATGCGGTGGAATTCCTCTTTCAGCAGGGCATTCTCCTGCTCCAAACGGGCCAGCAGGCGGGCGTTCTCCAGGGCAATGGCAGCCTGATTGGCAAACGCCTGCAGGAATTCCAGACTCTGGCGGGAAAAACGCGCCTTCTCCCCCCGGCTGTCGATGTAAATCACCCCCTGTAATCCCCCTTTCAGCACCAGCGGCACACAGGCAATGGAGCGGATCTGGTGCAGCACCACGCTGCGCGCTTCGTCAAATCGTTCATCCGAGAGGGCGTCGAAGGTGAGCAACGGTTGGCCGGTTTGCAGCACCTTCTCCACGGTGGAATGGGAAATGTCCTGTACCTCGCTCAATTTGGCCGTGCCCAAATTGCGCACCGCCCGGGGCACGAATTCCCCCTTACTGCTTTCGTCCCGCAGCAGAATAAATCCCCGCTCCGCCGCTAACTGCTGAATGGCAATATCCAGAATACTCTCCAGCAGCTCCTCCGGCTTTTTAATGGAATTGATCTGCTGACTGATTTCCAGCAGGGCTTTTAAGTACTGTTCAGGAATATTTTTCATTTTAATCTTCTTCTTGCCTCGTCAATTTTCAATCCACCCATGTCTGATTGACTTGAAAGACCTCAATCAGGCAGCAACCACGAATTACCCGAATAGTCACGAATATTAAAATTCAAATAACTTTACTTTCAAGAGATTAATCATGCTCTGGAGTATTTTGTTCAATAAAAAATTTTTTACTTTTTTCGTTGTACCCCTTGTGGCGCTATGCGATTGCCCCGATTCAACATTATTCTTTTCGTTTAACACGCGATACTCGTCTTTAAAGCAATCCGAAATTACGGCACCACAAACGAAGCTTCTTTGGAACGGCTGAAATTTCCCAGCTTGTCCCGCACACCCACAGTCCAGAAATACGTCCCGGTCGCCAGGGAATCCGGATACTGGTACTGCAATTGGGTGGGCGGCAATCCCTCATCCTGAAAGATGAGAATCGGTATTCCCGCCTGAATAAAGAAAACCGCCACTTCGTACGTGAACGCAAAAGAAGCCGGGTAGGGTTCCCAGCGAAACAGGGGGCGCGGCGACACTTCCTGCAAACTCACCGGCTCCAGGGGAACCGGAGAATTTTCCAGAATCCGAATCAGGTGAAACGGGCCTTCCTTCACTCTCTCATCGGAACGATCCGTCAGATACACAAACGCATCCTGCCCGATGAGCCGGAACGGGTCGTTCTCCGGAAAATCTTCGCCGGTTAACCGCAAGGTAAAACTGTCCGGACGAGCCGTTGCCCGGAAGGTGGTATCTAACCCCAACTCCGGCACTCGCAGGAAAAGGGATTTTAAATCTCCCCCACCATCGGGATCGCCCGCCAACAGTTCAAAATGAATTAACGTCACCGGATCGGGCCACCATTGGTCGATATATTCGCTGTAAATCCGAAGTTGCTTCACATAGGGTTTTCCATTCAGGAAAAAGTGTACCGGACTACGGCGCACCGTGTCGGGATTAATCAAAATGGTGTCGGTGGAAAAACCGTTTTTTTCCAGAACAAACTGATGCACACCCGCCTGGAGAAGAGAGAAACGGAATTGTCCCCGGGAATCGGTAAATTCAAATTGCTTCTCCGGAAGCATTAACACCCGGCATCCTGGCAAAGGGGAAAACGGTTCGCTTTTGTGCAGTACCTCCCCGTGAAAGATTTTTTTACTGTTCCCGGACTGAAAATAGGGATCCACCGGATTGGTGTGGGGGGCCTCCGGCACACAGCGCAAACCCAAAACCACCACCAGTACCGCTACGATTTTTCTGGCAATCTGACGCATTATCGCTCAACTTTTCCTTCAGAAATTAATATAAACAAAAAACGCTCTCCGGGTAAATTATTATTTTTAAACCTTCGTCTTAATCCGTTCTGCCCCCACCAGCTGTCCGCTTTACGCTTTGTTGTTTGAACTCCGTTAAAAAAATCAACCTAAATATTTCGGAGGATTTACCGATATTTCTTTGCGGGAATGTAGCAGACGGGGCAAAAACATCAGCGGGCCCATCTTTTTTCTATCCTGTTTGGTTTGAAGCCGCATTTCTGTCACCAGGGACGATTGGGGGGGCAACAAATTCACAACATGGCAACACATCAAGGAGGAGAGCGATGACTTTCTTTCGCTGGGACCAGCGTTTCGCACTGGGGATTACCCGGATTGACCAGCAACACCAGAAGCTGGTGGAACTAACCAATCGCATTTACGAATCCATGAAAAGCGGCAAGGGGAATCAGGCGATTGCTCCCATTTTAACCGAATTAAGTCAGTACACCCAAACACACTTTGCCACCGAAGAGGAGCTCTTTCTTCGTTACGGTTACCCCGGTTATCTCGATCACAAACAAGAGCATGACCTCTTGGTTCAACAGGTAAAACGGATGCAAATTCAGCTCCAACAGGGGAGCAGCGGCATGTCTATTAAACTGGCCAATTTTTTGAAAGCCTGGCTTATCGACCACATCATGAAAACCGACCGGGAGTATGTACCGTATTTGAAAGAGAAGGGGGTGCGGTAGTTGCCGGGAGTCTTTAAAATCGTTCTTTTTTTTCAGTAGACGACAGAGCTTTGGCTCCGTTGATCTACGCGGCCAAGCCGGGTTGTTTACTCTGTGGGTTCGTGTTACAGATTCGCGTCCTACTAGGGACGCCATGTAGTTCGCCCCGGCTTTTGTAGCCGGGGACTGGAGGAACACCCTAATTCTGTTCTCGAGGCCATTTACGGCCTTCTGCCTGTCCCACCTGCGGGGGACAACATGATGAGCGGGGGTATTTCCTACTAACTGAGGGTTTTTCCCGGAAACCAAAC
>JAJRXE010000433.1 GCA_024276455.1 Calditrichota bacterium | reverse complement strand
CGATTTCCACCCGGAACCCTTTCTGCCGGTCGAACTGTTCTTTCTGGCGCTGGAATTCCCTCCGGTAATGGGTCACCAATTCCTGCGCCCGGGAAAGGATTCAGCAATTCCTTAATATTTCAGGGAAGTGCGGGCTCTCCGCCTGCGGCGAAACCAGAGACGGCAGGATCCTAACTGCGCCCCCCTCGGCCCCCATCCTCTTTCGTTTTCAAACCTTTCTCCGGGTGCGGTGGCGCTTTTTTTCCTCATTTCAAGACAATTCGCACGGTATGTCCCACAAGTTCGATTCGCCCCGCTTGTTCACTGTGAAATTGAAATCTGCTTGTCTCCATTTCCAGGGAAGCGAAATCCACCTGAAGTTGGTTTGACAAAGAGATGGGGTCACCGTTCACTTTCAGCCGGGAAAGTGCCGGCAGGTAAAAAACAACCTTTTTGAGCCGTTTTCCCCAATCATTTTCTTCGTAAACAGCCCGATCCCGAAGTTCCAAACAGGTGTTTTTCCGTTCCAGGGTGTACAAAATGTAGCGGGGACAGAACATCTGGCGTCCCTTTTCCAGCAAAAACGTTTTTGCTTTAGTGGAACGGAAACGACGTAATCCGTTGCTGGACAATTCGATTTCCACCCGGAACCCTTTCTGCCGGTCGAACTGTTCTTTCTGGCGCTGGAATTCCCTCCGGTAATGGGTCACCAATTCCTGCGCCCGGGAAAGGATTTCCGGGAAGTCGTATTTTCGTTTCGCTTGTCGCCGCAGAGCGGCCAAACGCCCCTCGGTGAGTCGAAAGTGATTTTTCAAGAGTTGCGGAAAACTCACACTTTCTCCGGCCGCCTGGAATTGCTTTTTCCATTCAATTCCCAGCTCGTCCAGTAAAAATCCCAGGGTTGCTCCCACCGGGTAAATCCGATTCCGGGCCATATTCTCCGGCGAAACCGCCTGCCCGGTTAAGCGTTTGGTCATATCTTGCAGAAGGTAATCCGGCATGGACACCCCGGCAAAATCGCGGTAGAGCGCCCGAACCAGGCGGTTCCCCACCCGGGTCGTATCCAGACGTAAGAACAGGACCACACTCTTCATTTCCACATAGCGGGCGGTGCCTTCGTTAATCTCCTGTCCCTGCTCGTATTTTTTCACAAACGGGTCGGCCTGTTGCCAGCGAAAAGAACGCACGGCGACAAACTGTTGCAAAGCGGAATCCCGCCCGAAAAGATCGCCTTGAGCCGCAGACCGCAGGGCGTCCCGGAGAAGGTGCATCTCCAGAGCCGCCAGGGCAGCGTTTTCGACATCCAGAATCGGGTACTGCTCTTCCCTCGCCCAGGGGATTTCTCCGAAATGATTAAACTGGTACTGGTGAAATCCCTCGTGAACGGTGGTGGTAAAGAAATAGACGGCCGGTTTTTCCATGGAATCCAGCAGTTCATGCGGCGCCCCCATGGCAAAAGAGGTTACCGAATCGATCTTAAAATTGAACTCAAATTGCCCGACCAGATTGTCGTATTTCCCGGGGAAGAAAAAAGCCGGGAAGCCTAAATCAGGCCAGCTGGCAGGGTATTCACGGAAGCCTTTCAGGGGAGTCGAGGTATTTAGTAACAGCGCCCAATGATCCGGCAGATAAAGAAGAAAAGGTTGCCGGGAAAGGTCGTAACCGGGCCAGATGTCGCCCGCGAATTGCTCGAAAACGGCATGAAGTCCGGCAGCGGCTTTCAGAACGCTCAGTTCCTCCGGATTGACTGGTTCACTACTGAGCGTTTTTCCGGAAAACAGTAAAAACACCGCAAACAGCCCCAAAAAGAGCGTGCGCTTCATTAAAATCTTCCCCCTTCAGCTTGGATGGCCACTAGTATCCGTCATTTTGGAATTGCTGAGCACTTTTTAATTTCCCAATAGACGATTGAGAATAGCCCTGGCTTTCAAGGCAGGGAAACGCTCCCTTCCGAACAATATTCAATGACCAAAACGAAGTCCCAGTTTCAATTCCTTACCGCAAAAAACGCCAAAAGGTGCCGTGCACGCAGAGAAATTTGGAAATTCCAATATTCATTCTCCAAATCTCAAATAAATTTTAAATTCCAATTACCAAAATAAAAAGCCAATTTCCAACT
>JAJRXE010000432.1 GCA_024276455.1 Calditrichota bacterium | reverse complement strand
TTGGGATCGACTTCGATCTGGATTTTGAGCTCCAGGTCGGGATCCAGCACGTTTTTGTCGGTGAGCATCCGGAAGCGAATCTGGTTCAAGGCGTCGGAGGCATTGGAAATCAATTCCCGCAAGAACACCTCTTTGTGGGTGTAAAGCGAATGAACAATCAGGTTCAGGAGCTGCTTCATTTCCGCTTTGTATTCGAACTCTTCAGTCTTTTTGGTGGCTTTTTTACTCATCCTCGGTGGTCCTCCCTAATTTTGTTTTTCAAAGCATCTTTTTCGGTAGAACAACCCTAATCTAGTCCATTTATTGGATTTAGACAACCTTATTATCGTTACATGGGAAAAGAAATTTAAGGGTGATCGTTTGAATTAGAAGAGGAAGGTTTAGATTGAAGGTTTCTAGATTACACCGAATAGTGTCCTACCGGTACGCTAATTTTTTCGCGCTGCGATTTTTCGCATGTTTTCGCGGACTAAGATGGCGACGAGGGGGTAGACGGGGCGACGGGGCGAATGGGTGACAGGGCGAAGGACCGATTTGTTTTGGATTCATCCCGAATTTATTCGTGAAATTCGTGGACAAAAACGGTAGGCGCCGGCCTGTCAGGCTGCGCCAGCCAGACGGGCCTATCCGGTGGCCAGACGGGCTTTATACCGGCGCGTCTTTCTGTCGTTCCTCTCGGGACTCTAATGGTTGGTGTGGTTGTTCGTATTCCCCGGGTCGAGACCCAGGGCTATTTTCGTCGCGTCCCTAGCGGGACGCTAAAATTTTTATATTGTTACCATTTTTCTGGTGTTTCGTGGACCCAAAATATTTGTAGACGACGGAGCTTTTGCTCCGTCGATCAACGCGGCAAAGCCGCGTTGTCTTTTGCTTTGGAATTTTTCCGGACAGACAATATATTCAAAAAACAGCGAAAAACGAGGTTAAAAATGAGAACCGTTCTTGCCGGATTCCTGCTTATTTTAATTTTGTTCAATTTCTCCCTGGCCAAAGAAAACCTTACGGACTCTTCCGTAACAAAGGTGGTGCTGCTGGGCACCGGCAATCCCAATCCCGATCCGGAGCATTCCAGTTGCTCGGTGGCGATCATCGTCCGCGACACCCCTTACATTGTGGATTTCGGTCCCGGTTTGGTCCGTCAGGCGGCGGCGTTGTCGCCTCGCTACGGCGGCAACATCCGGGCGCTGGCGGTGAAGAATCTGAAACGGGCTTTCCTCACCCACCTGCACTCCGACCATACCGTGGGTTACCCGGATTTAATCCTGACGCCCTGGGTGATGGGGCGGGATGAGCCGCTGGAGGTGTACGGACCGGAGGGGATTGTTTCCATGACCGAGCACATCCTGGAGGCTTACCGGGAGGACATCCGCTACCGGCTCTACGGTCTGGAGCCGGCCAACGACCGGGGTTGGCAAGTAAATCCCCACGAAATTGAGGAGGGATTGGTTTACCGGGACGAGAACGTGGAGGTGGAAGCCTTCCACGTGGAGCACGGGAGCTGGCCGAATGCGTTTGGCTACCGTTTTACCACTCCGGACAGGGTGATTGTGCTTTCCGGAGACACCCGCCCTTGCGAGAATCTGGTGAAATACGCCCGGGGAGCGGACATCCTGATTCAGGAGGTGTACTCCCAGGCCGGATTCGAAAAGAAGAACATTTTCTGGAAACATTACCATTCCCAAAATCACACTTCCACTGACGAGTTGGTGGAGATTGCTCGTCGGGCGCGCCCGAAACTGCTGGTACTGTACCACATCCTTTTCTGGGGCGCCACCCCGGGCGATTTGCTGCGGGAAATCTCCCGGAAATATGACGGCAAGGTACTGGTCGGTTCGGATTTGATGGTGATTGAGTGAGGAGAATCCGCAGGTTGGCCATATGCCCATCTCTGGGCGCCTCTTAAAATCGTTCCTGAATTATTAGTCAGGGGGGCATTCGTCAGTTGCTCGTTCCTGAGCATCATTGAAAAAAAATACTCTCGGATTTTTTGGCTCCCTTTCGCGAAATTTTGCGGGCAACTCCCCCCGACTCTGGTTACGGGTTAGCCCCGGCTTTCGAGCCGGGGATTGGGGGAGCACCCAAATTCTGTTCCCGAGGCCGTTTACGGCCTTCCATCCCTCCC
>JAJRXE010000431.1 GCA_024276455.1 Calditrichota bacterium | reverse complement strand
GAGAAATCGGTTAACACCCCGGAGCGAGTCAGGAACGTGCCCCAGAGGACGGCAATAAATGTGCCTCCCGCCAGAAACAAATTGGTTTTTACTAATCCCTGCTGGCGAATCTGGATGACCACTCCGTGAAGAAGCACCGCCGACATAATCCAGGGCACCAACGAAGCGTTTTCCACCGGATCCCAGGCCCAATAGCCCCCCCAACCGAGGGTTACATAAGACCAATAGCCCCCCAGAATAATCCCGGCTCCCAGAGAGAGCGAGGAGAAAAGAATCCAGGGGCGAGCGGGGCGGACCCATTCCTGGAATTTTTTACGAATCATGGCGCTCATGGCATACGCAAACGCCACCACGGTGGAACTGTACCCCAGGAACATGACCGGGGGATGAATCACCATCCAGGGATTTTCCAAGAGAGGATTCAAACCGGTGCCATCAGCGGGCGTAAACCCAACCGGGGCTTCGCTGTGAACATGCCAGATGTACGCGAAGGGATTCTTTTTAAGCAAGATCAGCAGAATAAAAAGCTGCACCGACACCAGGAAGAGCATTACCAGAGGATTTTTCCGGGCGGTTTTGCGAATTAAAATAAATCCGTAAATGGTTCCGAAAACCAGCCAGAGCAAGAAGGTACCCTCCTGCCCCGCCCAGAAAGCTGAAATCAAGTAGTAAGTAGAAAGCCGCCTGGCGGTGTAACTGTACACGTAATTCAGCTGAAAATTGTGTGTGAAGATATTGAAATAGAGCAACAGGGAGGCAAAAATAACCGCCGCCCCCATAAAATAGAACATCCGGTTAGCTAACTGAAAGAATCGTTCATCCTGATTTTTATAATAAAGCCCGTATGCCACCATGGAAACCGCGGCGGCAATAAAGGCCAGAGAAATTGCTAATACGCCACTAATCATGATTCTGCTCCTTCCGCTTGATATTTCGAGGGGCATTTAACCAGTAACTGTTCCGCTTCGAAACGCCCATTTTCAAATTTCCCAATGGCCACAATCTCGGTCGCCTGCTCCAGATTGGCCGGCTTCACCCCGTTGTAAACCACTTCGAATTCCTCTCCATTTTCGTCCACCATGCGAAACGTGAACACTTTATGCTCCACGTCGAATCGCTCACTGCCGTCCACCCGTTGACCCTTAACCTGCACCACCGAATGGCTCTTCTTCGCCTCTTCGAAAGACACATAGGGCGTTAACGATTTACTCAGATTGATTATGGCAAAAATAACAAACACCACGATAATGACAATGCCAACAATATATTTTGATTTCATCAATCTCCCCCTTTTATTTTAAATTTTTCTATTTAACTTTCATCCCGGTCAAGAGTATCCTTAAAAAGCAATTTTTCTTTAATTTTTTTGACCTGACGGTCTATGTGGAAAAGAAATGCGAATATTCCCACCCAGATGATTAAATTAACCACCAAGACAACATAAATTTCCGACATAGGGCCTCCTGCGTTATTCTTCTTTCTCAAGTTGAATTATTTTTAACCGGGCAACTTCCACCTTTAAACGGTAAATCCAGTAAAAAAGGATGGTGAAGCCCCCCAGGGATCCCAGAAAGACCCGCAACATACGAGCATCCATTTTGATTTTTCCTTCCGGATTAATGAGTGGATCGGGATGGAGAGATTGGTAAATGCGGGGGATAATGAAGATGAAGAACGGTACGGTCACAAAGGCAATAATGGAATAAACCGCACTCAGGCGGGCTTTTTGCTCCTGGACCTCGATGGCCGAACGCAGGGCAAAATACGCCGCGTAAATCAGCAGCAAGATGAAGATTGAGGTCTCCCGGGGGTCCCAGTTCCAATAAGAGTGCCAGATTTTTTTGGCCCAGATAGAACCGGTAATGGTGGCCAGCACCGTAAAGAGGAATCCAATCTGCGCCGCTGTACTGGCTTTGAGGTCGAATTCTAAGTCCGGTTTACGGAGATACTTCACACTGTAAATAGCCGATATTAAAAACGCCAGGGTAGCAATCCAGGCGCAGGGGACATGAAAAAACAGGATGCGGGCTGTGTCGCCCAACACTTTCGCCGGTGGCGCATACAAAAATGCTCCCAGAATAATTAGCACCATCCAGACGCCCAAAAAATATTTCCACCAGTCTTTATTCAGGCCCATTATTTCCTCCAGATAAAATCAAACAACATTAAAGAAATAGTTATGATCACTACCGAGAAAGAAAATAACACCTGCAGATCGGATAAACAATCAGAAAATAAAGCCCCATCAATTGTTAAACGGGTACCGTGAATGGCGGAGATCAAAATGGGAAGGGAAATCGGAAAAGATAAGACGGCAAAAAGAGCTCCCCGGGTCCCCGCCTGAGAAATGATGGCGGCAATTACCGTAGCTACCGACGCCAGGCCGATACTTCCCAGAAACAGCAGCAGGAGAAACGCCCCGACATTTGCTACCGAGAAATTCATCATCACCACGTACAACGGCACAATAACCAGCTCCAGACTGAAGAGAAGCACCAGATTAAAGAACCATTTTCCCAGGAAAACCGTGCTGGGCCGGGTTACCAGGCGCAAGGTATCGGCGGTTTGCTGTTCCTCTTCGCGGACAAAAATGTGCGCTAGACCCGACATGGCAGAGAAAAACAGCACAATCCACAGCAACGGTGCCAGCACCATGCTTTTTAAACGCGCCGGCCCAATGGAAAAACTGACCGCCGTCAGCGTCGTGATGGCAAACATGAAAATGGCGTTCACGGCGTAACGGGTGCGGAACTCCAGCTGGAGATCCTTCTGAAAAATGTAATAGGCGTTGCTAAGCAACGCGAATCTGCTTCTCGCCAAACTGGATTTCTCCCGGTTCATTGGTTGCCAGGATTAAAATTTTCTCTTTTTTCTGTTCTTCCATGATTTCGTAAACGATTTCGGTCCCTTTTTCATCCAGGTTCGAGGTTGGTTCGTCCAGAATCAGCACCACCGGCTGGTGAATTAGCGCCATCACGTACTTAACCCGTTGCAACATTCCCGAAGAATAAGTGCGCAGCTCGTCCAATTCCCGCCCTTTCAGTCCCAACCGATCCATCAGCTGGCGAAAGTAGCGAATATCGACGGGAAGTCCTCGAATCCGGGCAAAGAACTTGTAGTTTTCCAGGGCGGTTAAACTGTTATAAAGCTGCAAATAGGGCCCCACCAACCCAATTACCGGATAAAGTTGTTCGGGAGCCAGCGGCCGATCCTGATGGTAAAAACGGACGGTGCCAGCGGTCGGTTTCAACAACTGGCAAATAATGCGCACCAGGGTGGTTTTACCGGAACCATTCGGTCCGGTAATGACCAGCGATTCCCCGCTGTTCAGTTCAAAGGAAATATCTCGAAAGATCAGGCGGTTGTTAAATTTCTGAGTTATGTTCGTTGCTTTTATTTTCCACATACAGGCTTTTCGCAAAGTTTAATAGAGAAAAATATAATGAATTTTTTCGCATTTCAAAACAGCAATAAAAAGTTCTTTTCAAAAATGTAGGTTTTTGCCGTTCTGTTCCCCCGGAGAGCCACTTTATTGGTGGTTCTGAATGCCCCGAAAAAGAGCTTTAAATCCGGGCCGAAGGGCTTCAAATGAAGGAATGAACATTTTCCAGGAATTGCGCGATTTCCCCGGCTGCTCGGCGAGCTGCACCCGAGGAGCCGAGAATGTCCCGCACTTTGCGCAGCTGTTCCACTGTTTCCGCGTACGCTTCCTGATTGGTTAACAAGCGAAGCAATTCCCTTTGAATATTCTCCACTTTAAGCTCGTGTTGAATCAATTCCGGCACCACCTGTTGACCGCTGACAATATTCGCCAGCGCAATGTGGGGAATTTTTACCAGGCGCTTCCCGATCCAATACGTCAGCGGCGAAACCCGGTACAGAACCACCATCGGGGTGGCAAAATAAGCCAATTCCAGGGTGGCCGTACCGCTGGCCACCAACGCGGCCGTGGCATGTTTCATTACGTGATGGGTGTCGTCTTCAACCACCTGGAGAGGGGCATCCGCAGGAATATGCTGGTCAAACATTTCCCGTGGCAAGGCGGCCGATTTACCCACAATCCAATACACCGGGAGCTCTCTCGGAAAGTTTTGAACCACTTGCATCATCAGCGGGAAAAGCTTTTCCACTTCGTTTTTGCGGGAACCGGGAAGCAGAGCCACCATTTTCTTGTCGGCGGGAATTCCATACCGGCGTCGGAAGTCCGTTTCGCTAAGGGTAATGCTCATTTCATCCAGTAACGGATGCCCGACAAACTTGGCCGGAACCCCCCTTTGGGCATAAAATTTTTCTTCGAATCGGAAAATGACCAGTGGTAAATCCACATATTTTTTAATTTTTGCAACCCGCCGTTCGCCCCAGGCCCACAACTGCGGACAGATGTAATACACCACCGGAATTCCCAGCCGTTTGGCCAGCCTGGCCAGCCGCAGATTAAACCCGGGGTAATCCACCAGAATCACCGCCGCGGGTTGCTCGCTTTTCATCCACTGTAAAAGGGTGCGAAACACTTTCCGAATAAAGGGAAGATGCTTTACTACCTCCACCAGCCCTAAAAACGCCATTTGACGAAGGTGGAAGAGCAACTCCACTCCCTCGGCTTGCATTTCGTCCCCACCAATCCCGTAAAAGCGGCTCTCCGGGCGCAGTTCGCGGTAGGCTTTAATCAATTCCGCCGCATGTCGATCGCCGGAGGGTTCACCGGCCACAATTAAAATACGTTCACCCCGTTTGCTCATGTAAGGTCTGTCGGACACTCTTTTTTTAATTTCCTGTTTTTCAACATATTACATCTCAATCCAATTCCGTGACGTTAAATTTGGGTCGAAATCGAAGGGAAATCAATTGGTTTTTCGGAAAAGCCCTATCCCCTCGCCGCTTTCTAAATCCATTTAAAAAAACGCTTTTCCGGGAAGAAGACGTTTCGAGGTACAGATTCCGGCGAGAATGCCTATCCGTCCTGTTTGTCTCGAATATCCAGCAGGAAGGAAAAAAATAGCGATGAAAGGCATTTTCATCGCTATTTGAATTTGTGAAGCTGAGCAGACGGATTAAATTTCAAAAATCTCTTTTTCTTTCTTCTTAAACAACTCGTCCACTTTTTCAATGAACTCATCGGTTAACTTCTGGATTTTCTCGACCATCTGGTGGCTTTCGTCTTCGGAAATCTCGTGTTCTTTTTCCAGATGTTTCACTTTATCCTTGGCATCCCGGCGAATATTTCGAATAGCGATTCGGGTGTCTTCGCAGAATTTCTTCACCAATTTGACCAGCTCCTGGCGCCGTTCCTCGCTGAGCTCCGGAATGGGTACCCGCACGACCGTTCCGTCATTAGACGGATTTAATCCCAGATCCGCCTGTTGAATGGCCTTTTCGATTTCACCAATCAGGCGTTTCTCCCAGGGCTGAACCACTAACAATCGCGGGTCCGGTGCCGTAATGGAAGCCACTTGATTCAATGGGGTTGGAGTGCCGTAATAATCCACTTTTACTACATCCAACAAGGCCGGGGTTGCCCGTCCGGTACGAATACGCGCCAACTCGTGACTGAGGTGTTCCAGAGACTTCTTCATCCGGTTTTCCGCATCGCGGTAAATCTCATTGGTGGTCATTTTTATCCCCTTACTTTTGTTCCAATTGGGTAACCAAGAACCACTTTTTTCAGATTATCTTCCACCCCCATGTTAAACACAATAATGGGGAGTTTGTTGTCCATGGACAGGGTAATGGCGGTTGGATCCATGACCCGCAACCCTTTTTTCACCACTTCCAGATAACTCAATTCGGTAAACATTGTTGCCGTCGGGTCTTTTTCCGGATCCGCCGAATAGACCCCATTCACGCGCGTACCTTTGAGAATCACCTCCGCCTCGATTTCGATGGCACGCAGCACCGCGGCCGTATCGGTGGTAAAGTAAGGATTTCCCGTTCCAGCGGCGAAAATGACGATTCGGCCTTTCTCCAGATGCCGAATGGCCCGCCTGCGAATGAACGGCTCGGCAATCTGTTCCATGGGAATGGCGGTTTGCACTCGGGTGAAAAGTCCCATATTTTCCAGCGCGTTTTGCATGGCCATGGCGTTAATTACCGTGGCCAGCATGCCCATGTAATCGGCCGACACCCGATCCATTTCCACGGCCGCCTTGGAGATTCCCCGAAAGATGTTTCCGCCTCCGATCACCAGCCCCAATTCAACACCTAAATCCACAATTTTTTTAATTTCCCGGGCGTATTGCTTTAGTATTTCAGGATGAATCCCGAATTTTTGCTCACCCGCCAGGGATTCTCCGCTGAGCTTGAGCAAAATACGCTTGTAGGCCGGTCGGTCTGCCATGGGTTATTCTCCGATACGGTAACGGGTAAATCGCCGGATATTAATATTTTCGCCCAATTTGGCGATGACCTCGGTTAAATAATCTTTCACGGTTTTGTCCGGGTCTTTAATAAACGGTTGTTCCAACAGGACATTTTCGGCAAAGAATTTTTCCATTTTGCCGCTCACAATCCGATCGATGATGTGCTCCGGCTTGCCGCTTTCCTGCGCTTGTTCCCGGTAAATTCGCTCTTCTTTCTCAATCACTTCCTTGGGAACACTTTCGCGGTCGATGGCAATGGGATTGGTGGCGGCAATGTGCATGGCAATATCGTGCACAAAAACCTTGAAATCGTCGGTATTGGCCACAAAGTCGGTTTCGCAGTTAATCTCCACCAACACTCCCAGTTTGCCTCCGGGATGAATGTACGCTTCCACCAACCCATCGCTGGCTTCGCGGGAAGCTTTTTTCTCGGCTTTGGCAATGCCTTTTTTACGCAAAATTTCAATGGCTTTTTCCATGTCGCCATTGGCTTCTTTCAAAGCATTTTTACAATCCATCATTCCTGCGCCGGTTTTGTCACGCAGTTCCTTCACAGTTTTGGCGGTAATTTCCATCTGCTATTTCTCCTGTTCTCATATTTTCTTATTTTTCTACTTCTTCTTTTTTCACAGCCATTTCTTCCTGCTCGGTGGCTGCAATCTGAGCGCCTTCTTTACCTTCCAGCACGGCGTCGGCAATCACTCGAACAATCAGGGAAACGGCTTTGGTGGAATCGTCGTTGCCGGGAATGATGTAATCCACCATTTCCGGATCGCAATTGGTATCGACAATGGCAATTACCGGAATATCCAGCTTGCGCGCTTCTTTAACAGCAATCTCTTCTTTCTTAATGTCCACCACAAAGACCGCTCCCGGCAGGGTCTTCATTTGCTGAATTCCCTGAAACACTTTCTTCATCTTGGCCACTTCGCGCTCGTGCTGTAAGCGCTCTTTTTTGGTCAATTTTTCAATCGTGCCGTCTAGAATCATCTTTTCCAGATTTTCCAGGTGGCGAATGCTTTTTTTAATGGTTGCAAAGTTGGTGAGGGTACCACCCAACCAGCGTTCCACCATGTAGGGCATTTCGCAGCGAATGGCTTCCGATTTTACAATTTCCTTTACCTGAGGTTTGGTTCCCACGAACAGAATAGATTGTCCGGAAGCCACCAATTCCTTCACAAAATCGGCTGCTTTCTGCAAATTTTTCAGGGTAATTTTCAAATCGATGATGTGAATCCCGTTCCGTTCCATGAAAATGTAAGGACGCATTTTGGGATTCCAACGACGGGTGAGATGGCCGAAATGTACCCCGGCCTTCAGCAGATCTTCTAACGTTACCTTTACCATAAGAAAAGCTCCTTTATTTTGGTTAGTCCTCCACTACCCTCTTCCCTTTGAGGATTCAGCCCTCTGGACCGAACACCCCTCAAAAGATCCGGTAGTGTGTGTGATGGTATTAATTAAGAAAAACCCTTCCGCAACAAACCGGGAAGGGTTATTTAATTCCGAAACATTAACGCTTCGAGAATTGGAATCTCTTGCGCGCTTTGGGTTGACCGTATTTTTTGCGTTCCACTTCTCGCGGATCCCGGGTCAGGAAACCACCCGCTCGCAATTCCGGGCGCAATTCCTCATTCCATTTCACCAAAGCCCGGGCAATACCCAGGCGCAACGCACCAGCCTGCCCCGACAACCCACCGCCGGTAATATTTGCAATTACGTCGAATTTGCCCAGCGTGTTGGTTAATTCGAAGGGCTGCTCAATCATCATTTTCAGCGTCTCGCGCTTGAAATAATCCAGCAAAGGCTTTCCGTTAACGGTTATTTTTCCGCTCCCGGGAATCAGACGTACCCGAGCAGAGGAACTTTTTCTTCTACCAATTGCGTCGTAATATTCCATTGCCTTCCTCACTTAATTAAAACTTCAACGGTTCGGGTTTCTGCGCTTCATGGGGATGCTCGGGACCGGCATAGACTTTCAATTTTTTGAAAATTCTCCGTCCCAGAGCATTCTTGGGCAACATTAAACGAACAGCATGCTCAATGATCCGCTCGGGATGTTTTTCCATCATTCGTTTGTAGGGCACAAATTTCGCGCCGCCGGGATAGCCGGAATGATGGAAATAGACCTTTTGCTCCGCTTTTCGTCCGGTGACCTTTATCTTCTCAGCATTGATGACAATGACGTAATCGCCCACATCCTGATGAGGAGCAAACGTGGGTTTGTGTTTGCCACGTAAAATGCTGGCAACTTTGGTTGCTAACCGACCTAACACATAGTCCTGAGCATCAATCACATACCATTTTTTCTGCGCTTCAACTTCGGCAGTCGATAAGTAATCAGTTCTCAATGCATTATCCTCCTTAAAATTTACAGCCGCCAAATATATAGCTTTCTTATTGTCCAGTCAAGTCCAATTTTAAATTGAATTTAATGCCCTTGCGGGACGCTTGCCGCCCTAATTTAGAAGACTTTTTTCCCCAATGCAAACGAATCTAAAACCTGTTTGCTTTAAAAACAAAATGTTATTTATATTCATATTGAAGAAGGGATTATTAGAAATATTTCAAGTTATTAGGACAAACAATCGATTAGAATAAAATAACAAGCTTTTTAATCCGAATTAAAGGAGGAGATATCGTGAATATTGCCGTATGTGTTAAACAGGTTCCCGATACGGAAACTCGCCCCAAGATTGATCCCTCGGGCAAAAAGATGTCCGAAGAAGGGGTCAAATGGATTTTGAATCCTTACGATGAATTCGCCGTGGAAGAGGCGTTGCAACTGGTGGAGAAAAACGGTGGCGAAGTTACGGTCATTTCTCTGGGTCCGGCCGCCGTGGAACCGACCATTCGCGCGGCCCTGGCCATGGGCGCCCAGAAAGCCATCCGCATCGAGGCGGAAGAAAATCCCGCCGACCCGCTGGTTACAGCCAAAGCCCTGGCCGAGGTGCTGAAACAGGGCAATTACGATCTGATCTTTTTCGGAAAACAAGCCATCGACGATGACTACGCCCAGGTACCGCAGATGGTTGCGACCGCCCTGGATTTACCCTGCGCCACCGTGGTGGTTAAACTGGACATTGAAGGGGAAAAATTGACGGTGGAACGGGAAATTGAAGGTGGGAAAGAAAAATTAAGCCTGAGCATGCCAGCCGTTATCAGCGCCCAGAAAGGTTTGAACGAACCACGCTACCGTTCCCTGAAAGGCATCATGAAAGCCAAAAAAATCCCCATTGAAACCGTTCAAGTAGAATTGGCCAGCGGACAGCTGGAAATTGAAAAAGTTAAATTCCCGCCCGAAAAGCAACCCGGCAAAATAGTGGGCAAAGGCGCCGACGCCGTGCCCGAACTGGTTCGTTTGTTACACGAAGAAGCCAAAGTGATTTAACCGTTTGAAATACGATAAACAGGAGAACGTACCCATGTCTCACATTTTAATTGTTTACGAAATCCGCGACCAAAAGATAAAGAAGGTTTCCTTCGAAGCCACCTCCGCCGGAGTCGATCTGGCAAACCAACTGGGTGGAACCGCTTCGGCTCTGTTAATCGGGTCCGCCGTGAAAGACCTGGCTCCGGAAGCAGGAAAATACGGGGTGGAAAAAGTGTTTCTAATCGAAGATGGCGGTCTGGAGAAATTTAGCCCGGACGTCATGGCCAGCGCAATTGCCCAGGTGGCTGAGCAGGTAGGTGCTACCCACATTTTAATGGGAGCCACCGCCCTGGGGAAAGATGTACTCCCCCGTACGGCGTTTTTGTTAAACAGTCCGCTGGTACAGGATATTATCGGTTACCAGGTGAACGACGGCAAGGTTACTTACCTGCGTCCCATGCTGGCCGGCAAGCTCCACACCGAAGTGAGTTTAAGCTCCGCCTACCACCTGGCCACCTTGCGCCCCAATGTTTTTCCAGTTAAAGAATCTCCCAGTTCTCCGGAAGTCAGCACACTTCAGGTGGAACTCCCGGCCCCGAAGGCAGTCGTGGAAGAGATTCTGGCAGAAGCCGGAGGAAAATTGGACGTGACCGAGGCAGATATTATTGTAAGTGGTGGTCGAGGGATGAAAGGCCCGGAAAACTGGTACCTGATTGAAAATCTGGCCGAGGTGTTGGGGGCCGCCACCGGGGCATCCCGGGCTGCGGTGGACGCCGGCTGGCGCGACCACGCCGAACAGGTCGGGCAAACCGGCAAGACCGTTTCTCCCTCTCTCTACATCGCCTGCGGCATCTCCGGTGCCATTCAGCATCTGGCCGGAATGTCCTCTTCCAAATACATCGTGGCCATTAACAAAGACCCCGAGGCACCCATTTTCAAAGTGGCCGATTACGGCATCGTAGGCGACGTAATGGAAGTGCTGCCAAAACTAACCGAGGAAATTAAGAAATTAAAGAGTGAATAAGCGCTCGTCCTTTTGAACCAAAAAGGACCGACCTGCCGTTGCCGTCGGTCCTTTTTTAATCCTGGCTATCTAACAGTTCCTGAACTTATTTCCCAATCGTTAATCTTTGGGTCCGGGTAAAACGGGGTGTCCGAATCCGGTAAGGTCTGAATGACCTGCCCGGTTTCAAGGTGGAAGGGCTGCTATTCAAGAGAGCCTTATCCTGTAGTCGTCACGAAAGAAAAAACGGTGAATCCACATCGGTTCAGTAACCACAAAAAAAACCGGAAAACATATTCTTCGGAATGGGATTTTCTCTTTTAAATCGAAACGGTTCAAACTGGTAACCAACAAACAGCGGACTTTGAAAAACCCCTGGTTAAAGCACCAGGAATTGAAAAAAAGAGAATGCTCACTCACCTTCAAAATGGGTAAACATATACGGTCAGGGGTCAAAAACGTTCCATTTTCAGGAAGAATGGCTTTTCTTTTCTCCTGAGCAACTTGGCCTCTGCGCGGTAAAAGGAGGTTTTTAAAGCTCTTTCTTAACCTGAGTTACTTTTGTTTTTTTGCATCTTTTGTTGGACCGCCTGTTCTTCCGCTTCAGAAATCCATCCCCCACCCAGGGCTTTGTAAAGACCGACATAGGCATTGAACAACTGTTGCCGCACCTGAGACAATGCCAGTTCGGCATCGAAGGCGGAACGCTGGGTTTCAATCACCTCCAGAAAGCTGGTGACCCCTTTGTCGTAGCGTTCGCGGGACAAACGCTCGGCATTTTTGGCGGCCCGGAAATGCTCTTCTCGGGCCTTCAATTCGTCTTTTAAAGTTTGAATATCGACCAGGGCATCCTCTACTTCGCGAAAAGCCTGTAAAATGGTTTTCTCGTATTGGCGAACGGCTTCTTCGACTCGGGCTTTTTCAATATCGACCCTTCGCAAATTTTTCCCAAACTGGAAAATGGGCCCCAGCAAGCTCCCACCGATGCTCCAGGTCTGAGCATCGGCGTTTAATAGGCTGGACAGTTCATTGCTGGCAAGACCAAACACCCCGGTTAAACTAATGGAGGGCAAACGCATGGCCTGCGCCACCCCAACGCGGGCCAGTTGAGCCCGGACCAGTTGTTCTTGCTCAACGATGTCAGGTCGTCTTTGTAGGAGAGTGGAAGGCAAGCCGGGTGGAATTTCGGGAGGCAATTCCAATTCCTGCAAGCGAGATGCGGCGGTAATTTCGCCCGGACTCCGTCCCAACAAAATACTCAAGGCGTTCTCTGTTTTCCGAGCCAGCCGTTCGTAAAAAGGTACTGCCGCCTGGGCAATGGCTTTTTGAATTTGCGCCTGATTGAGGTCGATTTCGGGGATGATCCCTTTGTTAAAACGTTCCTGGATAATCTGTAAAGCCTCCCCCCGCAATCTCAGAGTTTTACGCGCAATATTCAGGCGTTCCCGGTAATCCAGGAGCAAATAATAGGTGCGGGCAATCTCGGCAATCAGAGTAACCTGAACCGACCGCATGCCAAATTCGGAAGCCAGATATTCTAGTTTGGCGGCCTTGCTCAGGTTGTGGTATTTGCTCCAGAAATCCAATTCCCAGGACAAACGGGGTGTAAGGTAAAAATTGTTGGAAATCTCCGACATTTTCATAAAAGTAAAATCACCCCGCGATGCGCCAGCCATCAGGTGCAGCGCCGGAAACAGGTCCGCTTTGTTAAAACCATGGGCGGCGCGCGCCTGCTCCACCCGGGCTGCCGCCATCCGAACATCTTTATTATTTTCCAAACCAATTTCAATCAGTTGTTTCAAGCGAGGATCTTTGAACAGTTTCCACCATTTCAAGGTGGCCACCGTATCGACCTTCAGACTGTCAAAACGAAAAGTTTTCGGTGGTTTCACATCCGGTTGTTGGAACTTCGGGGCAAAGGAACAACCGGAAAACAAAATTAAAAGAACCCAAAAAATCAGCACGAATTTTCTTTTCATTGTACTCTATTTCTTTTTATTCACACTTATTAAACGATTTAATGGCTACCATCATAATTTTAAGGAAACGCCTTTTTTAAATAGGGGAATTCTGTTTACGTTTCTCCGGAGGCATTTAACCTCTCCCGTTTTTGCTCGTATTTGGCAAATTTCCCAATAAAAATAAACAACATGGGATACATAAATACACCGATAGCAGTGGCCAACAACATGCCACCAAAAAGGGTCATTCCCATCACTTTGCGGGCTTCCGCCCCGGCACCAGACGCCACCAGCAGCGGCATAATTCCCAGGATGAAAGAGAACGCGGTCATTAAAATAGGACGGAAACGCAATTTGGCTGCTTCCAGGGCAGAATCGTACAGGTTGTGCCCCTCATCAAATTTCATTTTAGCGAATTCCACAATCAAAATGGCATTTTTCGCCGCCATGGCGATGAGCATCACCAACGAAATCTGAGCAAAGATATTATTTTCGTAGGATGGACTGAACAGTCGTGCCAAGAATAAAAAGAAAAAAGCCCCAAAAATGGCGAATGGTGTCCCCATTAGAATGGCGAACGGTAGTGACCAGCTCTCGTATTGAGCTGCCAGTATCAGAAATACAAACAGGAGAGAAAAGGCAAACACAATGGCCGCTGTTCCCGAAGCCTGATCCTCCTGGTAGGACATGGCGTTCCAGGCATAGCCCATGTCGCCAGGCAATACTTCCGCTGCCACTTCGCGCAACGCCTGCATGGCCTGACTGGAAGAATATCCCGGCGCCGGAGAACCCATGACCTCCACCGACCGAAAGAGGTTAAAACGGGTTGTGTACTCCGGACCAACCACACTTCGGACTTTAATCAGGGAAGAAAGTGGTACCATTTTCCCGTCCCGATTCTTGACAAAAAAGTTCTGCAAATCGTCGGGACTCTGACGGTACTCATTATCTGCCTGCATGTACACTTTGTAGAGCCGTCCGAAACGGTTAAAATCGTTCACATACATACCGCCCAGGAAAGCGCTCAAAGTGGTGTAAAGATCGTTTAAGGCCACCCCGGATTTTAGCACCTTTTCGGTATTTACATCGATGAAACGCTGCGGGACATCGGCCTGGAAAGTGGTAAATGCCGTTCCAATTTCCGGACGTTTTTGGGCGGCTTCAATAAAACGGCGAGTATTTTTGGCCAGGTACTCCACCGTATTTCCCCCTTTGTCCTGAATCATGATGCTAAAACCGGATCCGGTACCCAGTCCCTGAATAGCGGGTGGTCCAAAAGCAACTGCCACGGCTTTCTTCACCTCCCGGCGAAGTTGGGGATTGAGAGCATTAATAATTTCTTTGACGGTACGGTCTCGCTTATCCCACTCTTTTAAAGTAACGAATACCGAAGCATTGTTAGAAGCCATACTACTGATGAGTAAACTGTAACCGGGAATGGCCGAATGATATTCAATTTCTTGGTATTGGTCCAGAATCTTTTCTACCTGTTCCACCACTTCCAGGGTGCGTTGCAGGGAGGCCGCACTGGGAAGCTGAATATTGATCATAAAATAACCCTGATCTTCTTCCGGAACAAAACCGCTGGGTACCATCTTCCCCAATAATAGAATCAAAACGGAAATGATTCCGATAAAAATCACCCCCCGTTTGACTTTCCGGGCAATGATATTGGTAAAGCCGAGATATTTCTCGGTGGAGCTTTCCATTCCCTGATTAAATTTACCAAAGAATTTTCCCAGGATGCCTTTCGGGGGCGAAGATTTACGCAGCAAAAGCGTGCATAGTGCCGGACTCAGAGTCAGGGCATTCAGAGATGAAAACATCACCGATACGGCAATGGTAATGGCAAACTGCTGGTAGAGACGTCCGGTAATGCCGCTAATATAAACTACCGGAACGAACACGGCCACCAGCACCAACGTGGTGGCAATAACCGGCGCAGTGACGTCCTTCATGGCCTGAATGGTGGCTTTGGCCGGGGAAAGCCCCTTTTCGATGTAAACGGTCACTGCCTCGACCACCACAATCGCATCGTCCACGACAATGCCGATGGCCAGCACCAATCCCAGCAAGGAAAGCGTATTAATGGAGAATCCCAGAAAAGGAAAGGCGATAAAGGCGGCCACCAGCGATACCGGAATGGCCAGGGTTGGAAT
>JAJRXE010000430.1 GCA_024276455.1 Calditrichota bacterium | reverse complement strand
CAGGAGGGTCTGTCCGTCCAGCCAGAGGTGCCACAACTCTTCGTCAAACCGGCAGAGGCGGGCCTTCTCCAGCCGGGCTTCAAAATTCCCGAAGCGCGCGGGATCGTCCGGTGCCGGGTCCAGTTTCAATTGCACCCCAAAGAGACTGCTGGCCACCGCTTCCACCCACAGTTCGACCCTCTCGCCGCCCCGGGATTCGGGAATCAGCCGCACTACTTCGCGGGTAAATTCTTTGCCAAAGGCGGAACCGCTGCTGACGCCCTGCAGGGGATGCCCCTCGTGGTCGAACACCAGCCCCTCGCCGGTGAAGTTCAACTGCGCCACCACCGGGTACCCCCGCCAGCTCTCCGGGACCGCAGCCCGCAAATGGAACCAGGCGCGTTGCCAGGTACGCCCCCAGAGCTCGTCCTCGGAAATCGGACGGTACTTAAGCCTCAGCCGCTCAGCAAAAGGGACAAACCGCCGGGTACGGGCAAATTCTACCTGAAGCGGTATCGCTTCGGCCACTATTTGGGATTCAATCCGCTGCAGAAAATGCTCGATTCGGCGGAGGTAAAGGCGGGTGAAATTGTCAACCATAGAAGAACCTTACCTCTATTTTTTTCATTACGATTCTTAACCCGTTCTAACCGTTGTTAGAACATTCAGCTGAATGCAGACCATCTTATTTCTGAAATAACAAGCCCTGACTTACCGTCTCTCTGTTCCCTTCCTGCGAGCAAGGAGGGGACAAAGGGGCTGGGACTGTTCAAAAAATCATGTGTTTTTCAGTTTGTTCGATTCACGTTTTAATTAACACAACGGTTTATTTTTTTAAAAATGCAAAATTTTTCAGCTAATTTTTTACTTTAGCGCAAAAAATTACACCCAACATTCATCTGGAAAAACAACCTCGGTGTCGATTTCGGCTCTTTCACCCGGAAAGTCCGGAGATAGTTATTCTTCCCCGTTTGCCAATCCGGCAAAATGTGGGGATTCCCTACCGTCATCGTAAGCAAAATTTCAGGAAGCACGAGTCGAGTTTCCCTTTATTGACCTAACACCGGCAAACTTTTCACTTCTTCCGGTTGGACTAAGCGAAATGAAACCGCAACGCCGCCTCCCGGCGCCAGCACGGCCGGAAGGGTGTCCTGCGCGGTGGCCCGGTACGTACCGATCCGGTAAGCGGTGGGATTGTTTTTCCAATCGGCATCCGGGGCGTCGGCGTAAATGGTCACCCGGTAAGTTTTGCCCGGTGGCAAGAAATCCAGCGGAATGTTCAGTCGCCGGGAATTATCATCCGTCACGCTGCCCAGGTACCAGTTTTCTCCCTGGCGCCGGACAATGGTCACATAGTCGCCGATGCGCCCGTTCAGCACCCGCGTTTCGTCCCAGTTAACCGGCACTTCTTCGATGAAGCGAAAGGCCGGATGATCCCGGTAATTCTCAATCAGGTCCGCCGCCATCTGCAGGGGACTGTACAGCACCACATACAGCGCCAGCTGGTGCGCCAGGGTGGTGTGCACCCGGTGTTTTCCGGTGGGATCGAACAGGAGGTTAAAGATGCCCGGGGTGTAATCCAGCGGACCGGCCAGCATGCGGGTAAAGGGCACAATGGTGGTGTGCTCCGGCGGATTCCCCTCGCTCCAGGCATTGTACTCCATTCCACGCACCCCTTCGCGAGTTAGCATATTGGGATAGGTACGGCGAATGCCGGTGGGCTTAATGGGCTCGTGGGCGTCAATCATCAGGTGGTGCCGGGCCGCCGCCTGCACCACTTTGCGGTAGTGGCGCACCATCCACTGGCCGTGGTGGTGCTGACCGTCGGGGAGAATCTT
>JAJRXE010000429.1 GCA_024276455.1 Calditrichota bacterium | reverse complement strand
CGTACGAGGCACCTTCGGCACCACCGGTAGGTACATTGGCATTCAGCTCAAACTTGGCGCCGTCGCCAACCGTGTTACCGAAGTACATGTTCTTAATCTCCAGCCGTTCTGCCGGACCGGGAATCACCCCTTTGAAGGTCATCCAGAGAAACAGGCCGTCCGCTTCCCAGCCGGGAGACCATTCGCACACCGAAGAATCGTTAGACTGCACCCCGATGTACAGATCGGTACCGTTGTGAGCGAACATCACCTTCGCCTCGCTCTGATCGGTGTAAGAATTGTTGGGATTACCCCACTGCATGTACCACCCCGCCGTGGCAGATTTGGAGCCTTTGCTCACCACAATATAATCAGCGTTTTCCCAGAATGCTTCGGTTAATTGCCCATCCAAAGTAATGGTTTCGTCGGTTTTGATGGCAATCTTGGAGGGCGGATCGGCCAGTTTCAAAATCCGGAAACCGCTCTCGTCCAAACCCCATTCGCTGCCCCACCACATTTTGTAATAGGAGCCGACCGTCCACTCTTCACCGGGAGAACCGGTTTGCTTGTCGGGATCGAAAATATTGATCAGAACTGGTATTTCGCTGAAGGGATCAGTATAGCCCAGTTGATCCAGGTGAATCACCAGTTCGGCGGTGTAACCGTTGTCCAGCTGAGTGGTATCATTAACAATCGTGCCATCGTTCTTGTGCGCGGCGCCCATGCCGGAACCGGGATACTGACCGGGTTCTTCGTAATGGATGTCCGGATCCGTACCGGCCAGATTGAAGTAGAGTTTGTACTCCACCGGGATTCCGTTGGCATCCTTGATTTTCATGAACAGACCGTCGCCTTCCCAGCTACCGCCCCATTTGTTGACGTATTTGTCATCGGATTGCAGGGAGATGTACAGGTCCATGCCGTAGTGCAAAATGCGAACAATGGTGGTCGTGGTGTCGATGTAAGGAATTTCGGTGGTAACCAGAATTCCCTGGGTAACGGCGTATTCCACATCTCCGGGTACAAATCCGTCCTTGAATACCAGATGGTCAAAGCGTCGCTGCCAGTCTGTTTCGTCTAAAACACCGTCAACGGTAATGGGCTTTTCGGCTGATTGAATCTGAAGATAGGGCGGATCCACGTGCCCTTGAGAGAATAAAAATAACGGCAAAAACAGTACACCGATGAAGATTAAAACGGTAGAGACTCTCATAGGTCACCTCACTTATTTTGAGTGAAAGTTTAATTATTTAATTAAATAATGGTGTTTAATTGAGCGACCTGGCAGCCACAAGAACCTCCGATGATCAGCCCGGTGGAAAGTTTTTCATGGTAGGTGGCCTGAGGATCAACTTCCTGGCGGATCATTTTGATTAAATAACGAACGGCGCGGCTACCCAATTCCTGAATCGGTACATGAATGGTTGTTAGCCGCGGATGAATGTAGTGGCTGAGGCGGATATCATCGAAGCCTACTACCGCAATATCTTCCGGAATCTTCAATCCCATCGTTTTAGCTGCCTGGTAAATTCCCAGTGCCATCATGTCGTTAGCGGCAAATACCGCTTCCGGTTTATTGCGCTGGGTGAAAAGGCGGTTAAATCCGTAGTACCCGGATTTAATGGTAAAATCCCCGGGAATAATGAAGTCCTCGTTAAGGGCAATATTGTTTTGTTCTAAAGCCTTTTTGAATCCTTTCAACCGTTCTTCCGCATCGCAGTTGCCTTCGGGCCCGGTGATAAGGGCAATTTTTTTGTACCCGTGGTCAACCAGATGTTGAGTAATCGCAAAGGCACCACCCAGATTGTCGATGTTGAAACTGGCAATTCCTTTAATATTGGCAATGCAATTTAAGAGCACGATGGGTCGTTTACTTTTGGCGACCAGATCCATGAGTTCATGCCGCATTTTGGGCGCCATTAAAATTACCCCATCCACTCTTCCGCTGGTCATGAATTCCAGAGACGTTTCCACGATGTTGCGCTGGCTGTGGGAACTGGACAGTAAAATGTAATACCCCTGTCGATAGGCTTCTTCATCAATGCCGTGAATCAAATCCATGAAGAATTCATCCACCAGTTCGGGAAGAATAATTCCGAGGGTTTCGGTTTTTTGAGTTGACAATCCGCGGGCGATAGGGTTGGGAGTGTAGTTTAATTCGTGGGCAATTTTCAGAATTTTCTGACGGGTTTCCTCCTTCACCAAACCGTGGCCATTCAGGGCACGCGAGACGGTGGCAATGGAAACTCCGGCCTGGCGAGCGATATCGTTGATGTTTACTTTCATAGACAATGAAAACGTTTTTAATTTTGTCCTTATTTTCATTATAATAAATAATGTAAACGTTTACATTATTCTGGCAAAAGGTAACAATTCCGGGCGAATTTGTCAAGCAAAAAATGCTTCCTCCAGAAAAATCTTATTCCTTTACTCCACCAATGAGGATGCCCTGAATGTAGTACTTTTGCAGGAAAAGAAACACTAAAATGATTGGAATTATTGTAATTACCGCTCCGGCCATCATCAGTTCGGGGTCTGGGGCATGTTCGCCCATCAGAATGGCCAGCGCCACCGGCAAGGTGTACATTTCCTCCCGGGTCATGACAATCAACGGCCAGAGAAAGTCATTCCAGGTACCCATGAAGGTGAATAATGCCAGGGTCACCAGCACTGGACGCGCCAACGGCAGAATGATTCGCCAGTAGATGAAAAAATCGCTGGCGCCATCCACCCGGGCGGCATCGATGAGACTGTCCGGAATCCCAACCATGTACTGGCGGATGAGAAAAATACCAAAAATACTGGCCATGCCGGGTAGAATGATCCCGAAATAGCTGTTCAGAAGACCCAGTTTTTTCAGCAGTAAAAAGACCGGCAGCATGGTGACCTGCCCGGGAATAATCATGGAGGAGAGCAGAAAAGCAAATAGTTGATTTTTGCCGGGAAATTTGAATTTGGCAAAGGCAAAACCGGCCATGGAATTCACCAGTAAGGAAATGAAGGTGACTCCAAGGGCGAGTACCGTACTATTCAGAAAATAGCGTAAAATATTCAAGCGGCTGAAAAGCAGGTGGTACTGTTCCAGGGTAAAATGGTTAGGAATGAGTTTGGGGGGGAAGGTGGAGGCCTCTCCCGAGGCCATGAAGGAAGCCCCGATCATCCAGAGAAACGGAAGTAAGGTAAATAGTGAGAACACCCCCAGTCCGGCGTGAAGGCCGACGGTGAGGGCTTTGTTGCGAAGACGGTATTTAACGGGTTTCGTTACCATATCTCTTTCTGATTTTGTTTTGAATGAAGGCAATGGCCAGGATCATGATAAAGAGAACGAAAGCGATGGAAGCGGAATAGCCCATTTGCCACCAGCGGAAGCCTTGCTGGTACAGGTACAAAACGATGCTGAGGGTGGCGTTCAGAGGACCGCCCTGGGTCATGACGTACGGCTCGGCAAAGAGTTGGAAATAGCCGATTGCCGTAATAATACCGACGAAAACGGTGGTCGGGGCCAGTTGGGGCAGCGTAATGTGAATTTGTTGCCGCCACCAATTGGCGCCGTCAATTTTGGCGGCATCGTACAGATAATCGGGAATGGCCTGCAGGCCAGCCAAAAAGATCATCATCAAATAACCGAAGTTCTTCCAGGTGGCCAAAAAGATCAGGGCTGGCATGGCCCAGTGGGGATCGCCCAGCCAGTCAATGGGGTTCAAACCCACTTGCAACAGCAGGTAATTGATCAGGCCGAAGCGGGGATGGTAGAGGTAACGCCACATAATGGCTACCGCTACCAGGGTTGTAATGACCGGCAGGAAAAGCGCCAGACGGAAGAAATATTTCCAGCGCAGTCGAGGGGAATTAAGCGCCAGAGCCGCCAGCAGGGCGGTAAGAATGGAGAGTGGTCCGGCCACCACTACAAAATAGACCGTGTTCAGAACCGCCTTCCAGAAAAGCGGATCGTTCAGAAGGTGGAGGTAATTTCGTAGTCCAATGAAACGGGCGTTGCTAAAATCGGCGATGGAATAGATATCGAAATCGGTTAGGCTCATCAGGAAAGAGGCTGTTACCGGCAGAAAGAAAAAGATCAGCAGGGTAAGAAAAGCCGGGGCCAAAAAGAAATAGGCGGTAGAGGTTCGGCTACGCATGAAATTTAATCCTGTTTGTTCTGTTTGTTTAACAGCCAGCGCCGTTTTTCCAGAATACGATCCACCTCCGCATTTAAAGTCTGGAGGGCGTTTTCGAGGGTGGTTTGCTGGTAAACGACAGTTTCCAGATGTTCCTGCAGTTTGGTGGCGATCCGTTCCCACTCGGGAATTTTGGGGGTGGCTTGAACCTGATGAAGTTGCTGGTAGAAAGCGGCAATCTGCGGATCGTTTTGCAGTTTTCCGTCTTTCCAGGCGGCCTGCACTGCCGGCAGGTCTTTGCTGGCCTGGTAAAAGCGCAGCTGGATGTCCGGCCGGGAGAGAAATTCGATGAATCTCCAGGCAGCCTCTTTTTGCCGGCTCCGGCGGGAGATTACCAGGCTCGATCCTCCGGCCACCGAGAGCCGGTTCTTGCGGCCGGGCAGGGGAGCGGTGCGCCATTCCACCGTTTGATCCTTCAGGCGACGATTCAGCTCGTTCACATTCCAGGGGCCGGTAATGAACATGGCGAAGAAACCACTACCAAATCCGTGGTAAATATTGGCTACCTCGGACATGCGACGGGGAGCCAGTCCTTCCTCAAAAAATCGCAGGTAAAACTGTAACGCTTCCACCGTGTTCGGATCGTCGAAGGCCCCGTAACGGTTGTGGTTGCGCAGGATTTTTCCTTCGTTCTGTAGAATCAGAATCACCGGTACCTGCCAATCGGCGTGAACCAACGAAAAAAAGATTGCGTAATTTGCAGGGTTGAGCTGTTTGATTTTCCTGGAAACCGCCAGCCATTCCTGCCAGGTCCGGGGCGGGTGCGAAAATCCCGCCTGCCGGAGGATGTCCGAGCGGTAAAAAAGTACCCGGGTGTCCACGTACCAGGGAATCCCAAAGATTTTTCCGTCGATGGAATTG
>JAJRXE010000428.1 GCA_024276455.1 Calditrichota bacterium | reverse complement strand
GCCACCACCACCGCCTGCGCCCGGTTAATTTGGCGGGCTCGTTCCAGTACATGAACCACCAAGGGCTTCCCTAAAAGCAGGACCAGCGGCTTCCCGGGAAACCGCCGGGAACCGTACCTGGCCGGAATAATGACCCAGGTTGTTTTTTTCATTTAATCACCTTCGGCACGGAAAAATACGATCCTTTTTTTGCCGGTGCGTTCCGAAGCGCCGATTCCACCGGAAGGGAATCCCGGACCTCATCTTCCCGCAACCCATTCACCATTTGTAAAGGATGACTGAGGGGCGGTACCTCCCGGGTGTCCACTTCTTGCAATTTTTCAAAATATGCCAAAATTCGATTCAAATCCGTCAACAGGTCGTTTTTGTCCCTTTCACTCAACTCAATCCGAACCAATTGCACGAGATGTTCAATGTCTTTCTTCGAAACGATCATACTTTCCGGGCATCCATTATTCAAAATCAATTCCGCGACGTCCTTCTCAGACGCGGGCAGACTGTACGAATTAAGTTCAAATTTAACTGGCAAAAATATAAAAATCAAAAAATAAAAACAATATCAAAAGATAGTAAAAAGGCGGGTCGGAAAAACCAAAAACTATTTTCAAAGGAAATTCGGGAAAGTGAAGCACAGGGTTAAAAAAATTCGCGGTTATTGTTTACGGTGTTCTTTACAGCGACCGTAAATTTGCAACTGGTGATTAATGATTTCCATCCCGTGTTTTTCGGCAATCTCCTGCTGAAGCCGCTCGATGGTGTCGTCCACAAACTCAATTACCTTTCCGCACACCACGCAAATCAAATGGTCGTGATGGGGAAGGTCCATTTTCAGTTCGTACTGCGCTACTCCCCCGCCCAGATTCAGTTTTTTAATGATTCCAATCTTGTCAAAGAGTTCCAGAGCCCGGTAAACCGTGGCGCGGGAGATATGGTTGTACTTGCTGCGGATATGAATGAACAATTTTTCGGCATCGAAATGGGGTGGGAAATTGAAAATTTCCTCCAGAATAATCATCCGTTCGGTAGTAAAACGCATTTCATGTTCTTTCAGGTAGTTCCGGAGGGTTTCTAAAGCGGTTTTAAAATCTAACATAAATTGTGACTCATTCTCATAGATGAATTATAAAGCAACTACTACTTGAATTATTTAGCTCCGTTTATTCGTTGTAAACAATATGATCGAAATAGAATTGCGAAGGATCGACTGGTTTTCCTTTGTAGTGCACTTCGTAGTGAAGGTGCGGATTAGTGGACAGACCGGTGTTACCCACCTCTCCAATTTTTTCTCCCCGCTTCACAAATTGCCCTCGCCGTACGTAAATTTTTTGCAGATGGCCGTAATACGTCTCATACCCATATTTGTGATTAATGGAAATAAACAATCCGAATCCACCTTTTCGTCCGGTAAACGTTACATATCCATCGGCCGGGGCGTAAACCGGGGTTCCCCGATTAGCGGCGAAGTCAATCCCGTAATGGAAACGGTAGATTTTTAGAATGGGGTGCAGCCTGCGGCCAAAACGGTCGGTAATGCGCCCGTTTTGTACCGGTTTAATAGCCGGAAGGTAACGCAAGGAATCTTCTTTTCTCTCGACCGTTGCCAACAATTTTTTGTAACTCTCGGTTTCCAGCTTAATCTCCCGTTCCAGCCGGGCCAGAACCGATTGGTAATCAATGATGGTTGCTCGCAACTGCGGATCGTCCAGATCGATGGAAGAGCCCAGCGATATTTCAGATCCACCAATTCCCACCTTCCGCACATCCTCGTCTAACAGGGGGACATCCAGGGTCGAACGAATTTTGTCATCCAGATTCTCGATCTGATTTAATTTTTCGCGAATGGAATTAATCCGGTTACTCATCTGAGCCAGCTGCTCTTCCAGAATGGCATTCTTTTTCTCCAAACGCGCGATGGTCGAATTATGATTTAGTTTGATGATAATGTCCACGGAAAATTTTACGGCAAACACAATGGTCAAGAAGCCGATAAATAAAACCAGGAAGATTTTTTGGGGGGAAATATTAATTTGCTTGATCTTAGAAGAGGTAGGATCGGCAATGATGATCTGGGGGATTTTTCTCATTTATGACTTCCTTTTTCGCAAAGTCCACCAATTAGACATAATAAAATAATAATCGATGTGATATTTGTCAATAGTAATTTTATAAAGTTTTTAAATTATTAAATTTAAATCCTCCTCATTATAGCAATTTTAATCTTAAAATCAAACCGGATTTTTACTTTTCGCGCCCCTCCCCGATAATGAATATCGGGAAAAGTGCAAATTCATTAAACAAGACGCACCAGATGGTCGGAAAATTTTTCAAAAAATGAATCTGCGGTCAAAATAAAGATTTGCCGCTGCCGGGATATGTGTTGCAACATTTTCAGAATTCGCTCTCTTCTCCGCGAATCGCAATGCACAAATGCGTCGTCGAAGATGAGCGGGAAATCCACCCCCCGAGCCACGATTTCCGTCATGGAGAGGCGGTAGCTCAAATACAACTGGTCGCGGGCGCCGCTGCTTAATTGCTCCATGCGGATGGGAAGGGACTTGTACTGCACTGCCAGGTCAAAGTTGTCCAGCAATTCCACCGAAAAATCATGTTTCCCAATAATCATTTCCCAATTTTTTTGAACCGCCGCCTGAATTTGCTCCCGATTTTCCCGGCGATAGCGCTCAATGGCCCTCATCAGATTCTCTAACGCCGTCCGCAGAGCCTGCTTACGAATTTCCAGGCGGGCAATTTCCTCGTCGAGCCTTGCCAGTTCTTCCGTTAAATGCTCCAGGTTGTATTCCGGCAGTTCCTTACTTTCCAGGTGCAATTTACTTAAACTGATTTCGTGATCTAATTTTCTCCGTTCGTCCTGCATACGGCCTTGCTGCGCTTCCATTTCCATCAATAATTGCCCCAGGTGGTCCGCCTGCAATTGCTCAGCCGGCAAATCGCCTATTTTTCGCAGCAATTGCTCTTTTTCCAACTCCAGCCTTCGAATTGCTTCCTCCAACCCCTGTTTCTCTTCCGATAGGAGATCTTCTGGAGGAAGGGCGCTCAGTTTTTGCTTGCAGGCCATCCATTCATCAAAATATTTACGATAAGCGTGCAACGAATCCAATAAACGCTCGCCCAGTTGCTGGTACCAGGGCTCGTAACGGGGTTTTAGCACCCGGTATTGTTCGTCTTTTTGAATTTTCTGGATTTCCTCCTCCACTGTTTTCAAGGCCGCCATAATGGAACCCACTTTCAGTCGCAGCTCTTCAAATTCGCGAATCTTTTTTAAGGTCTTCTCCAGAGTATCGGTTACAAACGGCTCCACCAGAGAAGAGAGTTCCCGACGCTTTTCTTCTAGTTCTGTTAGATGCAGGCGGTAAAGTTGCCGAACATGAGAGAGATTTCTCCATTCCCGAAAACTGCGAACAAAGCGGTACCCCGTCAGCCCCAGGACAACCAGGCCGCTAAGCACTGCCGCCCCTTTCCACCAGACCTTCACTTCCGAAAATTGGGCAAATTGCCAGAAACCAATTCCCAGAGCGGCCAGAACCAACAGATTGAGCCCCGTCCAAATCCAAACCCGTTTTTTTAAATTTCGGGTGGGCAGCTCCGTTTGTACAAGCTGGTCGTGCACGGTTACCGCCTCCTTTTTCACTTCCAGAAGGCGGGAAATCTGGTCTGCTAGATCCGCAGGCGCCTGAAGAAAATCGGGAAAAGCGGCAAGCTGCGTTTTAATCGCGGCTTTCTGGGAAGACAATTCGTTCTGCCGCTGCTCGTATTGCTGCAACCGTTTGAACCAGACTAAAAAAACGTTGATTTCCTTTTCCAGATCTGTGGGGTGCTCCGGGAAAAAACGCTCGTATTCGTTGCGCAAAATTAATTCCAGGCGCTCTTTTCGTTCTTTCAGCTCTCTCACCTTCTGTAGATTGGCTTTTAAATCGGCCTCGCGCTGTTGTAAAGGCGACAGTTTAATCACCACTTCCCGCAACTGACGCAGTATTTTCATCTGCTGTTCCAATCGGGCGGAGCGTTGCTCCAGAGCACGCAATTTTCTGCGGTTCATTTCCAGATTCTGGGTCAATTCCTTCTGGCGAATCAGATATTGCTGGGAATCTTCCACTCTTTGAAGCAGCTCTTCCCGCTGAGATTTCTTCTGTTCTAACACGCGCTCCAGGCGGGGACCACTGCCTTTCTTCCAGGGGAGGGCTTCCCGAGTCAGCTGGTAGTACGCCTCCTCCAGACGAGCAATTATTTGCTCGTAATCTTTCTCTTCGCCTCCGGTAAGAATCTGGCGAAATTCCCGGCTATTCTGAATTCTCATCTGGTGCTCGAAAACCACCGTACTGGAAAGCAGGACTTCCCGAGGCGGCAGTTGCAACACCTTCCTCAGAGCATTCCAATAAATGCGATCGTATTTGGGAGTGGGTCGATGGAAATCGTGGTAAATGATTTCCTCCCGGCCGGAAATTTTTTTAAAAAACACGACGTCCTCGGCAAGGTCGCGCCGAAGCGAAGATTCCGCCTCCTGATTGCGGAACTGCACCTCGACG
>JAJRXE010000427.1 GCA_024276455.1 Calditrichota bacterium | reverse complement strand
TGAACAAACTATTTAGTCAGAATCATCTTCTTCGTTGCCCGGAAGTTGTCGGTCACTAATTGATAGAAGTACACGCCACCTGCTAATTGACTGGCATCGAATGTAACCTGGTAAGTTCCAGCGGGCAAATTATGATTAATCAGAGTAGCTACTTTCTGACCCATTACATTGTAAATATTCAAACTTACGAAACCGCTTTTCTTAATCGAAAACTCGATGGTGGTACTGGGATTAAAGGGGTTCGGGTAGTTTTGTTTTAACTGGTAGTCCTGGGGAATAATATTGGAGACCTGTTCAATATTCAAGACATTTAAATCTCCGTCAAAGACCCATTTCTCCACCGCCCAGCCGTAGTAGGTCTGCGTGTATACCGCCTTTTCGCTTTTTTCCACATCCACATCCCAAACCGAAGTGAAACCGCCCACGCGACCGTTGTTCGATCCGGTATCGTACATTCCGGTCATATCGAAGTTCCATTGGGCAATGTCGATGGTATCCATGGGCATTCCGGTCGGGGGATCGATGACGTAAATGCGTCCGTAAGAATAACCGGCCGTTGCGCCACGATTGAGGAAAGTGTCCGTTGCTGCGAATACGAAATGCGGTTCGTCCAGGTAAGCCAATCCCAGAACACTGGGGTGCAGACCGCCCATGGCTGTGTCGTCTTCTGCCAGGGTAAAATTAAAGCTGGTGTCGCGGGTGTAACCGTTCACCCGGTCACCCACAAATTTCCAGATGCTTCTTTCCGAGGTCGCGCTAATGTAGATTTCGGTCCCATCGTTGTTTACCGTAATTCCCTGGTAAATTCCCGGTGGCAGGTCGATGGTGGCTACCGGAGCGTCGTTGTGGCCGTTAAAATCTCCCCAGGTGGTTCCCGGGGCGTTAATCCCGGCGAAAATTTTTACCTCGTTGTCTTTGTCATCGCGACCTTCGTAATCAACCACGTAAACGTATCCACTGTCGTCCACCTCGATCCCCCAGATATTTTCCGAACCGGTCATCATGCGGTAGGCCGTGGAAACCAGGCCATCCGATTTCAACTCGAAAACCAGGATGTTGTGGCTGTCGTCGTTATTGGCCACATACACGTACCCGTTGTTGTCTGCGGCAATTTGCCAGGCGCCTTTTAAAGTGATTTTGTCCAGAACGTATTCCCAATCGCTGTACTGGCTGTCGCCGCCATAGGCCGGTTCCGTTTGGGAACCGTTAATCGGCGAAGGCACCCGCCCGACGGCGGAATCGGCATCCCAGTAGCCCACCAAGTAATTGTACGGAACCACAAAGAAGTTGTCGGGAAGAATGGGTGGACCGGTGACCAGGGCAACGAAACGATTGGGGCCAACAGCTGCCACAGAAGCGGTCCGATAGCCTGTTCCGTTGGAAGAGGCATCGAACGTTACATACTGGGTCATCCACTGATTGCTTTGACTAAATCCCAGAGTCGCAAGCCCTAAAATTACTAACAGAATAATTAGTAACTTCTTTTGCATAATTGACCTCCTGAAAATTAAGTGGAAAACGGGTTTAAGGGTGAAACGCAAGAAAGGAATGATGGCACTCCTGCAGTGCCATCACTCCCGGTTGTTCATGAGAGAGTTCGTTTTGTAAAAGAATATTCAGTTCGGATTTACCGTACCAGAGTCATGCTTTTGGATTTCGAGAAGTTGCCGAAAATAAGTTTGTAAATGTACACGCCGCTCGCAACCGGATTCCCGTTGTTGTCCTTGCCGTCCCATTGCACCCGGTACGTTCCGGCCGGATAGGTCTGATTGTTGACCAGGGTGCGGACTTCCTGACCCAGGCTGTTGTAAATCTTCAAACTAATGGTCTTGCGAATGGGCAGGGTGAATTCAATGTTCGTTGTCGGGTTGAAGGGGTTGGGATAGTTCTGCGCCAACTCATAATCATCCGGAGTAATAATCTGCGCCTCGTGGACATTAATGTCGGTAATCACCTTACCCAGATCCACCGACTGGGTGGAGTCACCCCATTCGAAGAAAAACACGTGGAGACCATTTTTCGCCAGGGAAATACCTTCTAAAGAATCAATTCCACTGCCTTTGTAAGCAGCAACGAAATCGCGGACGCCGTCCTGGTCCAGGTCCATTCCGGGATAGACATAAAAGTCGTTGAACAATCCACCTAAGTTGTCGTAGTAGTCAGCCAGGTTGTAAATCTGCTTGATGGTGTAATTTGACGTATCCGTAACATCGCCGGTGCCTTTGTATTCAATATCCAGAATGCGTCCGCTGCCTCCATAGAGGTAGAGGTCAATCCCGTCTCCTTCCGATTCGGTGGGATGATCCTGGTCGCCCAGTCCCCAGGCACTCCAGTAACCCACATTTTTAAACAGGGGATAAACATTCGCATCGGAAACGAACTGGTCGGAAACGATGCCGTCCAGAACCCACATTTGACTGTCGCCGCTGCCTGCGTTGGTACCATGTACATAGATTACCGGGCTGCCATTCACCATCGCAATTTGGGGTTTGGCTTTCACCACGAAGGCGCTGAAATCAGCCAGCGGGACGATGCTTCCCGGGGTGTAAGTGTCCGGGCCACTGATTTCGATGAACCCTAAACCGGCTCCGGCGCCAATGTTGGTCCAGCCTGCCACAACGATCTCGTCTTTTCCGTCATTGTCAATGTCTCCAATTGTCGCTCCGCAGGGAACATACCCGTCAGGATAAAGGATCGGCGGTTGAACCATATCTTCGTAAACGTATTCCTTCTCGATAACGGCATCGCCGCCCGAGAAAGTCCCGGATGTGACCTGCATGATGTAGAGTTTCGCCACCGCAAAGCTGAAAGCGCGGGGCGGAAAAACTAACTCGCTCCGACCATCCCCGTCGATGTCTTTGCAAATAATGCCGTTTTCGGTTCGGCCAACGTTAACATCCGCAAAACCCGAATCGATCGATTCGTAAGTTAATTTGTAGGCAGGTTCGGTTCCAAAGTCGTTGTCGTTGCCGGTCCATTCGTAAAAGTAAATTCCCCGATTCGCCACCGAAACGCTGTCGGTTGCCGAGTAACCAATGGGGAAGATGATTTCCTGTCTGCCGTTGTTGTCAAAATCACCGGTGGTAACCATTCGAGGAGTCGAACCATCCCCCGGACGTAACGAATCCAGCACCGGAGACACCCAGATAAGTTCCAGCTGGTTGTTGCCCACTAATTCGTAAACGTACACCCGGCCGCCCATCTGATAATCAGTAATGAGAATTTCCGGTTTCCCGTCATTGTCCAGATCCGGATCGTGCGCTACCCAGATGCCCCGGCCGGCATCGGCGTCAATGGTATCAAGTCCGCTCGCCAGGGGATTCACGGCGCTTAATTTGAATTCATTCTCGCCGGGAGCCGGTTGCGCCCATAATCCGACCAATAAAATGAAAATGCTAAATATCGAAATTAAGAAAATCTGGTACCTTTTCGACATACTCAAATCCTCCTCTTTTTAATTTCTCATAAAATGTAATGAAAAACTGCTAAAATCAACAAGAATCCTTTAATTCGATTAAATGAATTAAGGATTAAAAAATGCTTAATTTCTACTTCTATTTTTGCAAAATTCTGTACTATATTGACCTGGATGTTTAATTCTAAAACCCGGTTACGAAAATGAATTGAATCGGCTTCCAAAAATAAATAAATCATTTCCTTATAGCCAGGTAGGGAAAGATTTCCCTGCAGATCATCCGACCAAACTCCTCTGAAAACCTGTTGATAATATAGTATCATTTTTGGTTAAAATAAATGTAGAAATTCGTATTATGTTTTGGATTATTTAGAAACAACAAATAGAGGTAAGAAGATGGGAGGAAAACCGCCATTGATCCATTTCTTACTTGGTTTAAACGCCGCGATTTTTTATAATATCTATTCGTTAAATAACTCGAGAATTTGGTGTAAAAATCGAATCGTAAACCCTTCTATTCAGGAGTGATGATAAAATCCGACACATTTTTTATTATAAAGCACTAATCGCAGACAGATAACGAGGATGGGTGGTATGTATAAAAACATCTTTATTTCGTTTTTGCTTTTATTCGTCGTGTTTGTGCTTGCCGCCTTTGGTGGCACAACCGGTAAAATCATGGGTGTTGTAATCGATGCGGAAACCGGCGAACCGCTGATTGGGGTCAATGTGATTGTGGAAGGGACAACCCTTGGCGCGGCAACCGATATGGATGGAACGTATGTAATCCTGAATGTTCCTCCGGGCGTGTACACGCTTACCTTTAATTACATCGGTTACCAAACGGTGCATATTAAAAATGTCCGGGTGAATGTGGATTTTACGACCCGGGTGGACCAGAAGTTGAAACCCTCGGTTCTCGAAATGGAAGCGATCGAAGTGTACGGCGAGAAGAACCCCATGGTTCGCGTGGACCTGACCAACACTCAGGTTGCGGTGACCTCGGAAAAGATTGACGCGCTACCGGTGGATTACATTCGGGATGTGATTGCTTTGCAAGCAGGGGTAGTGCTGGATAACAGCGGGAAT
>JAJRXE010000426.1 GCA_024276455.1 Calditrichota bacterium | reverse complement strand
GGGCCGATACCCTGAAAGACGTGTATGTCGGTTTGTGGGCCGATTTGGTGGTCCGGAATACCAAGATTACGCCTCCCCGGGTGGGCGCTCCCTTTTATTTACATGCCGGGGTAGGGTACGTGGACAACGATTCCATGAAGATGGTGTATTGTTACGATTACGATGGCGATCCGGGTTTTACCGACAGTTATGTTGCCATTGCCTTATTGGGCGCCGATGCGCTTTCTATTGATCAGGAATATCAGGGGGAGGCCACCCATAATTGGTGGTTGTTCTCCGGGGGCGATACGGATGAAGATCGGGCGCCCGCCGATGAAGCCAGCCGTTACCAGCGAATGCAAAGTTCCATTTCCGACGATTATTTTTATGCAAACATCTACCAGACGCCTGGAAACCGGATGAGCTTGATTTCTACCGGGCCCTTTTCCGTCATTCCGCCCGATTCTTCGATTAACGTGGTTTTTGCCATCGTCTGCGGTAAAAAATATGGGTTCCGACCCTCGACTATCGATGATGATCTGGCAAAAAAGAATCTCTTCGAGAATACCGCCTGGGCTTACCGGGCGTATTACGGAGAAGATTCCAACCGAAACGGGGTGCTGGATTTTGTCGGTACCGATTCCACCGAAGATGTAAACGGGAACGGAAAATTGGATCGCTACGTGCTGCCCACGCCGCCGGCCTCGCCGCGGTTGAAAGCCGTTCCGGGGATCGGAAAGGTTACCCTTTACTGGGACGACCGTTCCGAAAAATCGATTGATCTGATTTCGAAGGTACAGGATTTTGAAGGCTATCGGGTCTATCGTTCGTTTTTGGGCGACGACATTTCGCACACCGGCGTGCTGGGTAATCTGGGATTAATTAAAGAGTACGATGTGGTGGATGGTTTGTTTTACGACACGGGCCTGGACAGCATCTTAATGCCTCAACCCCTGGTGGAGGTGGAGGTGGATCCCGTCACCGGCTTGCCGGATACCGTGGTTTACAAATACAAATTAGAAATCGATAACCTGCACAACGGATGGCAGTATGCGTTTGCGGTCACCGCCTTCGACAGCGGCGACGTGGCTCTGAAATTGCCGAGTTTGGAGAGTAGTAAACTTTCCAATGTGGTCGTTGTGAGTCCCGGTACCCCCCCAATGTCGCAAACCGAAAAGCGGGAAATCGGCGTTTACCCCAATCCCTACCGCGCCAATGCTCTGTGGGATGGAACGTTTGAACGGGAGCGAAAACTCTTCTTCTACAACCTGCCACAAAATTGCGAGGTGCGCATCTACACGCTGGCGGGCGACCTGGTCGATAGTTTTGTCCACCACGGAGAGACCTACCGGGGGCAGGATATTCAGTGGTACGATCATTTCTCGGAAGGAAACACCATTTTCCCCGGCGGAGAACATGCCTGGGACCTGGTAACCCAGTACGACCAGGCCATTGCGACCGGATTGTATTTATTCACTGTGAAAGATCTGGACACGGGTGAGATTTACAAAGGAAAATTTGTGGTGATTAAGTGATTAAGCCAGCGGTTGCTGCTTAATTAATAAAATCCCTTAAACAAAACTCAGGAGGCGCCATGGGTAAAAAAGTTACGATGTTGTTTGTCACGGCAGTATTTTTACTGCTTCCGGCATTGGTGGCAGCACAAACTGCCGCGTACGACACCGTGTCGATTTACGATATTCAATATGTCCCCGATCCGGCCACGGCGGATCGTTCTCCTCTGTATGGCGACACGGTGGTTGTGAAGGCCATTGTGATGCACGGACCCCGCGAATTGTATGTGGGCGCCCGGTGGGCGTGCTATGTGAGCGACGGTACCAACAATCCTTGGTCCGGATTCTTTATTATTCAGCACGACACGTTCGAAGTGAACACCCTCTTTCAGTTTGTGCAACCGGGAGACGAGGTGTATTTCACCGGTGTGGTGGATGAATACAGCGGGTTAACCCAGTTGGCTTTATTGACCAACCCGGTGGTTCCGGTGGATATTGTTTCTACCGGTAATACTTTGCCCGATCCCAAAGTGCTCACTCTGGCCGATCTGGCAGACCACACCAACGGCGAGCAATGGGAAGCCATGCTGGTGCGGGTGGAAAATGCCCGGGTAACCAATAATTCTTACACCAGTAATCGGGCGATTATTGATGACGGAACAGCCACCGGTTACATTGACGATTATTTCTGGTACTTCCGGGGACGTTTCAACGATGGTGTGTACAGCTGGCCGGTGAATGGGACCCGTTTGAATGTCGTCGGATTTACCCGCGATATTAACGAACCCACTTTCTCCATCAATCCGCGCAACGAAGACGATCTGGAAATTCTGACCAATCCGCCGGTCATTTCGGACGTTAAACGCAATCCCGGTGTCCCCACCTCCAGCGACGATGTGACGATAAGCGCTACCATCACCGACAACGGCACCGTAAGCGCCGCAAAGGTATTTTACAGTGTCAATTCCGGGGCATTTAACGAGTTGTTGATGAGCGCCACTGCAGACACCTTTACCGCCACCATTCCGGCACAGCCCAACGGGTCTCATGTCCGCTATTTCATTTATGCGGTAGACAACGACGGAGATTTCTCCCAGGTTCCGGGCGATACTTCCCTGGAAATTTTCCAGTATGTGGTTCGGGACGAAGGCTTGAGCATTAAAGATGTCCAGTACACCTGGGGCTATCAGAACGATGCGTCGCCTTACATGGGATATGAAGTAAGCCTGGAAGGTGTGGTAACCACCGATACGTCCGACTGGATCGGTAATTACTATATCCAGGACAAAGATAGTGCCTGGCACGGCATCTGGGTGCGCGATGGCGAGAATAAACCGCTGAAAGGCGATTGGGTGAAAGTCACCGGAACGGTGGAAGAGCGTTACGGGGTAACTCGCCTGACCAACATTACCAGTTTCGAGGTGGTTTCTTCCGGCAACACCTTTGAACCGGTTCAGGTAACCACCGGCGAGATTGCCACCGGCGGTGAGAATGCCGAGGCGTACGAAAGCGTATTGATTAAAGTGGTGAATGTTACGGTGACCAATCCGTTCCCGGATGCTCCCCGGAACTACGGAGAGTTTGTGGTGGACGACGGAACCGGCGGAGTGCGGGTTGATGACGCCATGAGCGCATTTTCCGGGAATACCGATTCCACCTTCGCGCAGGGCGATCAAATTGCCGAGCTGTGGGGAATTCATTACTACAGTTACGGCAATTACAAGATTTTGCCCCGCGACACCAACGACGTGATTGGGCATGTTACCGCCATCGATGATCAAAACAAACAACTGGCCACTACCTTCCAGCTCGAT
>JAJRXE010000425.1 GCA_024276455.1 Calditrichota bacterium | reverse complement strand
TTTGCCATTAAATCGGCCTTTTTACTGTTCTTTTTACCACTGGTGGCGCTGGTGGCAGGATACTACCTTTTCCAAGCCTGGCTGCCGTTTCCCCATCTGCTGGTAACCTACCAGGGAATTATCGGTGGAATTCTGGCCATGGTGGTGGTGTACACCGGAATTCATTATTACGACCGCCATTTGCAGAAAAAAATCGGCGGGAAACCGGTTCGGGTCATTCGGGTTACCCATTCCTGAACGGATTCGGTGACTCCGGAGGGTAAAGCCACGTTGCCCTGCGGGGATCAGGATGTTTCATTAAACAGGGAGAAATAGTGGAGAGAGATGTTGCGAGAATTTTTAAAAGCGAAAATTCACCGGGCAACCATTACGGAAGCCAACCTGGACTACCACGGTTCGTTGACCATTGACCAAGAAATCATGGAAAAAGCGGGAATTGCTCCGAACGAACGGGTTCATGTGTTCAATATTAACAATGGAGCACGCTTTGAAACCTACGCCATTCCCGGGGAACGGGGCAGCGGTACGATTGGGTTAAACGGGGCGGCGGCACGTTTGGGAGCGCCGGGTGATTTGATTATTATTGTAACCTATTGCTATTTGACAGACGAAGAGATTGCTCAACACCAGCCCCGGGTGCTGTTAATGGGTAAGGGGAATCGGATTGAGGAGGTCCTCTGACGACCATTCGAGACAGACTGACCAAACTTCCCGGCGGTTCATGGCTGTTTTAACGACCGATTGGCTTCCCGGACCGGCTCACCGACGGGAAACCAGCTCCGGCAGGTGAATATCCAATGCGAAAGAAAATCATTCAGAAAATTACCCTGTTTGCCGCTCACATCATTGCCAAACCTCTTTTGCTTCTCTATCAGGCAACCCTCTCGGTGAGGGTGATTCATCGCGATTACCTCCGGAAGCTGCTGCGCCGAAAAGAAAATTTTATTATCTGTTTCTGGCACGAAAACATGTTTCTTCCTTTGCTGGTCAACCAGGATCTAAATTCCCACGTGCTGGTCAGCCAGCATTTCGATGGGGAAGTCATTGCCCGGGTCCTGCACGCGTTTGGTATTCCCACCATTCGGGGATCCAGTACCCGTGGCGGGAAGGAAGCTTACCAGGTCATGAAGAAGCGCATGAAAAACGGACATTTTATCATGACCTTTACGCCCGATGGTCCCACCGGTCCCCGCCGAAAAATGAAACTGGGAGCCGTTCTGCTGGCCTCGGAAACCGGCGCCCCCATTTTACCGATCGGTGTGGCGGCCAGTCGCTACCGGCGGTTGAATAGTTGGGACCGTCTGCTCCTTATTTTACCCGGTTCCCGCTGTGTGCACCGCTACGGCAAACCAATTTACATTCCACCGGTCAAAAAAATGGACGAACTGAAGGAATATGCCCGGAAAGTGGAAGCGGTTCTCAACCGATTAGATGAGGATGCGGAACGGTGCTTAAAGGGGTGAAAATTCTCGGTCTGTTGTTCTTTCCCCTGGTGGCGCTATACACCCTGGGGGTGTCCCTGCGCAACCGCTTGTACGACTGGGGAATACTGCCTTCTTGCGCGTTGAAGCTTCGGGCCATCAGCGTGGGCAATATCCAGATTGGCGGTACCGGGAAAACCCCGTTTACCGAATATCTGGCCCGTCTTTTGTTAAAACAGGGGGTTCGGGTGGCGATTCTGACCCGCGGTTATCGCCGCCAGTACCGGGGAGTGATGGTGGTGGACGAGAGTAACCGCTCGAAAGTGTCGCCGCAGCAAATTGGCGATGAACCGTATCTGCTGTTGCAAAACTTGCCTGAGGTGATTTTGGGGGTTGGGGCCGATCGCTGTGAAACGGCGAAACGGATTCTACAGCGCTACCCGGAGGCGGTGTTTTTGTTAGACGACGGTTTTCAGCACCGCCGTTTGCCCCGCCGACTGGATGTGGTGCTAATTGACCCCACCCGCTGGTCCCGTTGGCCGTTTTTGTTTCCCCTGACGCATTTCCGGGATGTGAAATCTTCCCTTCGGCGCGCCGGGCTGATCGTGTTAACCCGTTCCGGGCAGCAGCCGGAGCAAACCCGTCGGGTAGAGAGCTGGATACGGGCGCACCTGCACTGTCCGATCATCCGGGCAACCGTGGTTCCCCGGGAACTGGTGCCAATTTTTGGCGGGAAGCGGCTGATTCCAAATCAGTTGGCAAACAGGCGGGTGGCGGCATTTTGCGGCCTTGCCAATCCACAGCAGTTCTTCCGCACCCTGACGGAGGCGGGCGCCCTGCTTGTTTACACCCGGGCAGTCCCGGATCATCATCACTACACAGAGCAAGAGGTGCAAAATATTGCCCGCCGCGCCGTGGCCCGCGGAGCCCAATGGCTCGTCACCACCCAGAAAGATGCGGTGAAAATTGCGACCCTCGGCAAATTGAATTCTCTGCCGTTTTATTATTTGACCATTGAAATGAAATTGGAAGGAGACCCCGCGCCGCTGGAAAAAGCGGTGGCGGCGGCGTTAACGGGGGCGGATTAACCCTTCGCCCTTGCGCCGGAGGGCAAACAGAACGCTCTGACGCCGGGCGGTGTGTTCTGCCTGCCCGGAGAGGAAGAAGAGGTGGGAAAATTCCTTTCTCCGGCCTGCACACCCGGGAAAAACGGTGGAATGGGAACAAAATCGTCTTTTGGGCAAAAAAATAAATGGGTATTGACATTGGGGGAAAAGGGTATTAAATTTGCGTCGCTTTTGATGATCGCGGGGTGGAGCAGTTCGGTAGCTCGTCGGGCTCATAACCCGAAGGTCGCAGGTTCAAATCCTGCCCCCGCTACTAAACAAACAATGTCCCGATTCATCGGGACAATTTTTTAGAGATGGCGGCGTAGCTCAGTTGGTCAGAGCAGTGGAATCATAATCCACGTGTCCGGGGTTCGAGTCCCTGCGCCGCTACTCTCTTTTTTAATATCTGCAGGTCAACCTGCCACGATGAAATCAAATCTGAAACAGCGTTTCCTGGAATTTGTTTTAAAAAGACAACTGTTCGCACCGGAAGAGAAGGTTCTGGTTGCCGTGAGCGGCGGCCTGGACTCCATGGTGCTGCTGCACTTGCTGCTTCAGTGGCGCCGGCGTTTAAAAGTGGATCTGGCGGTGGTGCATCTCAATCACGGTTTGCGGGGCGAAGCCGCCGAGGCGGATGCCGAGTTTGTCCGTCGGCAGGCGCAGGAGCTGGGGGTGCCGGTGTTTTTATTACACGAATCGGTGGCAGAATATGCCCGCCGCCAACATCTTTCGGTGGAAGAAGCCGGGCACCATTTGCGTACCCGGCGTTTCGAGCAGTTAGCCGAGGAGAAAGATTTCGACAAAATTGCCACCGCCCACCATCTGGACGACCAGGCGGAAACGGTACTTATGCGCCTGTTGACCGGTAGCGGCTTGCCGGGACTGGCTGGTATTCGGGTGCAGAAGGGACGCTGGGTGCGCCCGTTGCTGTTTGCCCGGCGGCGGGAGCTGGCGCAGTATGCCCGGGAACAAAAAATTCCCTTCCGGGAAGACCTTTCCAATTGGCAAGCGAACTACCTGCGCAACCGGATTCGCCACCGGATTTTGCCGCGGTTGGAAGAGGAAATCAATCCGGCGGCGTCGCTTCATCTGGCAAGACTGGCCCAAATTTTCCAGGAATGGGAAGAGGAGCTGGATGCCCGGGTGGAAGAAGCCTGGCGGCAAACAAAAATAAGACAGATCGAAAATAAAATTCACCTTGAAATTCAACCATTCCAGGTCTATTTTTCTGGGATAAAAATTAAGCTGCTGGAGCGGATTTTAAGCACCTTGTCCGGAGAACCATTCGGAATCACTTTCCAGCAGCTGGACGATTTTTTGGACTGGTTGCAGCGGGGACATCCCGGGCGCCAATTCCACTGGGGTGGGCGTCTGGTTTGTCGCCGGAGCGGCGGAGAAATCGTTTTCTGGAAAACCACCGGCGAAGTCAAAATCCCTGTCCGGGAAATTGAACCCCATCGCTGGTACCGGATTCCGGAAAGCGGTTGGCAGTTGAAAGTTGAGCCGGTTGAGCCGGAGGCGGTTCATTTTACGGCCGACCGGAGAGAAGAATTCATCGACGGCAGCCGCCTGGAATTTCCGCTGCGGTTGCGCCCCTGGAAGGCAGGCGATCGGTTTGTACCGTTGGGCATGGAACATTCCAGGTTGGTGAGCGATTTTTTAACCGATCGGAAAATTTCTGCTCCGGCGCGCCAACAACAATTAGTACTGGAAAACAAAGGAGAAATTGTCTGGCTGGTAGGGCAGCAAATTAGCGAAATCTACCGGGTCCGGACCGATTCAAAAAAAATTTGGCGTTTGACAATAAAAGAAGGGTACCAAGGTGAAAAAAAGGCTAATAGTCGATGATCTTGAGTTCGAAATTTTAATCCCGGAAGAAAAAATTCAACAGCGTATCCGGGAATTAGGCGCCCAGATTTCGCAAGACTACCAGGGCAAGGTGCCTATTTTTGTGGGGGTACTGAACGGTGCCGTGTTGTTTCTGGCAGATTTAATTCGTAATTTAAGTATCGATTGTGAGATCGATTTCATCAAAATTTCCAGCTACGGCGATGCCCGGGTGTCTTCCGGAGCGATTACCATGATTAAAGATTTTAGTGCCGATCTGCACGGGCGGGATGTGATTGTGGTGGAAGATATTGTGGATTCCGGACTGTCGGTCAGTTATCTACGCCGCAGAATCGAATCCATGAAACCTGCCAGCCTTAAGTTTGTATCACTATTGGTAAAGAAGGGGTGTGCCAAGGTTCCCCTGACCATCGATTATATCGGATTTGAGATTGAGGACAAGTTTGTGATTGGTTACGGGCTGGACCTGGCGCAAAAGAAAAGAGAATTACGTGACATTTACCAAATTGTTGAAGAAGTAGGAAAGGAGAAGGAATAACCTTATGAATGGAAATAAATCACCTGATTCGCGCGGTCCGCGACCTCAGGGACCTAAAAAAGACAACGACGAATTCCAGTGGAAAAGGGGTTCCAAAACCATCATCATCTGGATTATTATTATTCTGGGAGTGATTCTGTTGACCTCCTTGTTCCCAGTAGGACGGGCGCAGGAGCGCAGTGTGCCGTATTCCAAATACCGTTACTTTCTGGAAAAAGACATGATTGTTCGGGGCGAAGTGGTGGTTAAAGAGAACGAGTTCCGGGGAATTCTCAACCGGGAGTTTCAGGATCAGCTACCCAGCGGGAAAACCATTACTTACCGGCGTTTCAAAACGGTTCTGCCCTTTATTGACGACGAAATGGTGAAAGAGTGGCAGGCCCGCAATATCGACATCGAATTTGTGCAGCCTTCCAGTGAATGGTTAGTGCTGTTAGGGAATTTTCTGCCCTGGGTGTTATTAATCGCTTTCTGGGTTTTCCTGGCCCGGCGGATGCAGTCGGGCGGGGGAAGTCCCAAAAATATTTTCTCCTTTGGCAAGAGTCGGGCAAAAATGTCCATGGAAAGTGAGACCAAAGTTACCTTTAACGATGTGGCCGGCTGCGACGAAGCCAAAGAAGAGCTGAAGGAGATTATTGAATTTTTGAAAAATCCGGCCAAATTCAGTCGCCTGGGCGGGAAAATTCCCAAAGGAGCATTGTTGCTGGGGCCTCCCGGTACCGGAAAAACCCTTTTGGCGCGTGCCGTGGCCGGCGAGGCGGGCGTGCCGTTCTTCAGCATGAGCGGGGCGGATTTTGTGGAGATGTTTGTCGGGGTGGGTGCCAGCCGGGTCCGCGACCTGTTTGAAACCGGTCGCAAGCACGCTCCTTGCATTATTTTTATTGACGAGATCGATGCTGTGGGACGTCAGCGGGGGGCCGGCCTGGGCGGCGGGCACGACGAACGGGAGCAGACCCTCAACGCCCTGCTGGTGGAAATGGACGGCTTCGACACCAAGGAAGGAGTGATTATTCTGGCCGCTACCAACCGTCCCGATGTGCTGGACAGCGCGCTGTTGCGGCCCGGCCGCTTCGACCGCCAGATTGTGGTGGACCGGCCGGACGTCCGGGGGCGAGAAGGCATTCTGAAAGTGCACACAAAAAACATTCCCCTGGCGGACGATGTGGATCTTTCGGTGATTGCCAAGGGAACCCCGGGGCTGGCTGGCGCAGAACTGGCCAACCTGGTGAATGAAGCCGCTTTGTATGCGGCACGCCACAACCGCGACCGGGTAACCATGGAAGATTTCGAAATGGCCAAGGACAAGGTCATGATGGGAATGGAACGCCGCAGCCTTATCATTAGCGAAGAAGAAAAACGTAGCACCGCTTACCACGAAAGCGGACATGTGCTGGTGGCCAAACTAATCCCCGGTTCCGATCCGGTGCACAAGGT
>JAJRXE010000424.1 GCA_024276455.1 Calditrichota bacterium | reverse complement strand
GTCTTTACCGCGGCTGTATTCCTTCCAAAGCGCTGCTTCACGTGGCGAAATTGTTAGCGGAGACTCGTGAGGCGAGTAAGTGGGGAATCGATTTTAGCAAACCGCAGATTGATCTGGAAAAATTGCGCGGCTGGAAGGATGGGGTGGTTAAAAAGCTGACCGGTGGATTGGGAACTCTGATCAAACAGCGCAAAATTAACTACTTGCAGGGATTCGCCCATTTCACTGATTCCCATAATCTCCGCATTGAACTGGTGAAGGGTGGCGAACAACAATTGCGCTTCGATTACGCCGTTATTGCCACCGGTTCGAGTCCCGCCTGGATCCCCGGCTTTCCCACTGACAGTCCCCGGGTCATGAATTCCACCGGCGCCCTGGCCCTGGCGGACGTTCCCGGGCGTTTACTGGTAATCGGCGGTGGGTACATCGGATTGGAGTTAGGCAGCGTGTACGCCGAGCTGGGAAGTCAGGTCACGGTGGTGGAAATGCTGCCGGGACTGCTTCCGGGAGCCGATCGGGACCTGGTCCGCTTTCTGGAAAAGCGTCTGCAGGAAAAATTTGAAGCCATTTTGTTGAACACGAAAGTCGTTTCGCTTACGGATACCGGCAAACAGGTGAAGGTGCAGCTGGAAGGGGAAAAACTTTCCGACCGCGAGCAGGTATTTGACCGGGTTCTCGTTTCCGTGGGACGCCGACCCAACTCGAGCGGTTTCGGGCTGGAAAATACCCGGGTAGAGGTAGACGAAAAGGGATTCATTCAGGTGGATGCTCAGCGCCGTACGGCCGAGGAACACATTTTTGCCATTGGTGATGTGGCCGGCGAACCCATGCTGGCGCACAAAGCTTCGGCGGAAGGCCGGGTAGCGGTGGAAGTCATTGCCGGACACAAGGTGGCGTTTGAACCGGCGGCTATTCCGGCGGTGGTGTTTACTGATCCGGAGCTTGCCTGGGCTGGTTTAACCGAGAGCGAGGCGAAGAAACAAAACATTCCGGTGGAAGTGACGCGCTTCCCCTGGGCGGCTTCCGGTCGGGCGCTGACGCTGGATCGCACCGACGGGGTCACCAAACTGCTCATCGATCCGGAAACCGAACGGGTGTTAGGTGTGGGGATTGTTGGTCCGGGCGCCGGGGAGTTGATTTCCGAGGGCGTATTGGCCATTGAAATGGCGGCGCTGGCCAGCGATGTTAAACTGACGATTCATCCCCACCCGACCCTCTCGGAGACCGTCATGGAAGCGGCAGAGATGTTCTTTGGTCAGAGTACCCATGTGTACCGACCGAAGAGAAAGTAGATCCTTGCCCGGTCCTCTCGATACATCCCGCCCGGGCTTATCAATGCGATGACCGGATACTCCTGCTGGTGGCTGAGCCATCTGTCAGACCAGATACGTCCTGTTGTGGTCGTTAGAAAATCAGCCCTTGTTTTCGGACGGGATTGAGGAGATTTCCCCAACCAATTCCCGGGGCCGTTTACGGCCTTTCAACTCCTTAAGAAAAAATAAATTTGCCTGAAAGAAATCCCTGGTTATTTTACTGCCAGTGTAAATAAAATCTCGTTTGGAAGAGAACCATAAAGAGGTGTCGCATGCAAATAGCCCTGATTACCGGTTGTTCCAGCGGCATTGGCCGGGCACTGGCCAGGGAGATGTATCGACAGGGATTTACGGTGTACGCCACGGCTCGCCGGGAGGAAACCCTGACCGATTTAAAGACTCCCGGAATACGAACCACGCGTCTGGATGTAACAAACGAGGAGAACATCCGGCAGGTGGTGGACACTATTCTCCGGGAGGAGGGAAAAATCGATTACCTGATTAACAACGCCGGTTACGGAGTGTTTGCCCCTTTGCTGGACGTCCCCGAGGAAGAACTGCAGGCGCAGTTTCGCACCAATGTATTTGCGGTACTTTCCCTGATTCAGGCGGTGGCACCGTCCATGATTTCCGCCGGCGGGGGAACCATTGTGAACATCGGGAGCGTTTCCGGGGTGATGCCTACCCCTTTTGCCGGGGCTTACTGCGCCTCCAAAGCGGCCCTGCATGCCCTTTCGGATGTGCTGCGGTTGGAACTGGTCCCGTTTAACATTCGGGTCATTACGGTGCAACCGGGAGCGATTCAATCCCGTTTTGGCGAAACCGCCACCCAAATCACCGGGCGATTGGTAAAAAAAGAATCGGTTTACCGGGAGGTAACCGCCGCTATTGAAGCCAGGGCCCGAATGTCGCAGGAGAACGCCACCCCGGCCGAAGAGTTTGCTCGCAAACTGGTGAGGAAAATGACCCGCCCGAAGCTGGGTAATCCGGTCATCCGTCTGGGTAAAAAGAGCCGCCTGTTGCCATTTCTGAAAAAATGGCTTCCGGAGAAGCAACTGGACAAAATCCTGAGTCGTAAATTTTTGTTAGATCGACTGAACACCAAAAAATGATCGCTTCCGCTTGGCAGGGGTTTGTCCCAGAAAAAGTTCCCCGATTTTTTTACTCTGCTCAGAATTCCGAACAATTGTAAATGATCCGGTACACACAGGTGCGGCTGCGGCAAACCACTTTGCACTTTTCCTGCACCAGTTCTGCTCCGCAGACCGGACAAACCATCCGGTTGGTCTCCTTTTTTGCATTTTGGGTGTCTGTATTGAAAAAATCGGATTGGTCTCGCATGACAGTTCCTTAAATTTGATTGGTGACGCAATTTAAACTACAATGATTAAACCACTGCAAACACTGATTCCCTCTGCAAAATCATCCCGAATAGCTAAATGTGTATGCATGAAAGAATAAACTTACCGAACACCAATTGGATTTTTAAAGATGTCTTAATTCGCGACTGGCAATGTGTTCCACCGTTTCTCATTTTCTCGCACCACAAAAATGCCCGGCTGATTGGGAACCGGGCATTTGTATTCGCAAATTCCGCACCCAATGCACAATTCCCGTACCACATAGGGGTATTTCACCATGCGGGTTGTGCCGTCGGGCAGGCGGGCTTCCCGGATGTCGAATTTAATGGCTTTGTCCGGGGTGGGACAATGCTCCTCGCACACCAGGCAGTCTTCGTGGCGCACGTAAGGGATGCAGAGGTTCTTGTCGAAATAAGCAATTCCCATGGGCGTTTTTTGTTTCTCTTTCAAGGGAAGGGGGAGAATCGCCTCGGTGGGACACACCTGTCCGCACAGGTTGCAATTGTACTCGCAGTACCCCTTTCGCATGTCCGCCACCGGTGTCCAGAGGTTCTCCAGCGCTAGATCAAATCCCCCCGGTTGCAGACAGGCGCCGTTGCTCTGGCACATGCGCACGCACTCCATGCAGCGAATGCAGCGGTCCAGGAATTCGTTTTCCGGAATGGCGCCCGGGGGGCGAATCAGGCGGGCTGCCGACGTTTTGTGAGGAATACCCAGACTGAAGAGACCAGCCGCCACGACCCCGCTAACCGCCGTACCCAGGAATTGCCGCCGCTGAAAATCCGGGGTACTGTGGTAGGGTTTCCAGCGCCAGCGGTACACAATGGAGGGATGGCTTGGCGGACATTTCTCAGCGCAACTGAAGCATTCGATGCATTCCACTTTACTGCTGGAGCGAACGTCTCCTTCCACGATGGCGTTCATTTTGCAGTCCGTCTGGCAGCGGTTGCACACCGGACAACTGTCGGTGACAATGCGTTCGTAAAAGCGAAACTGGGCCAGAAATCCTAATAGGGCACCGGCCGGACAAATGTTGCGGCACCAGAACCGCCGCGATACTTTTTCCAGGCCAAATACAATCAGCAGGAAAACCACCGTCACCGCCAGATGGTTGTAGAACGCCTGTTTTTCCGGCATCAGGTAAGTTTTAAACCAGTCGTACAACGCGTACACGGTGTTTTCCGCAAAGGAAAACTGGCTGGCCCATTGCAGAAATCTTTCCGTGCTAAATGTACCCAGAGGGTAAAAAATAATGGCGGTAAGGCGGGTAAAAATAGACAGGGGATCGAAATAGCCCCACAGGTGAATGGAAAACACCGCCAGAATGAGCAGTCCGCTGAGCAGGGCGAATTTAAACCAGCGGAATTGCCCCCGGTCGCGGGATTTGCGATTGTCGGGCGATTTGAGAAGGTGGTCCGTCACATCCAGGGCGGTTCCCAGGGGGCAAATCCAGCCACAGAAAAAACGCCCTAAGAACGGAGTCAGCAAAAGAATCAGCAAGGCTGGCCAGAAGAATAAAGGAATGGTTAAGGAATCCACAAAGTAAAACAAAGGCGCCAGCGGGGAGAAGCGCAAAAACAGGTCGCCCGAAATGGTGACTTGGTAAGGGTACCGGGTGGTGAAAAAAAGAAAGACAAAGAATCCCAGAAAAAGAACTTGAACAATCCTTCGTGCTCTGGCCATTCTAACTCAAAGAAATTTCGTGAATGTGCAGTTTCTCGCGGTCGTATTTATTTAAATTGCGGCGGTAGGCCTCCTGTAAATAACCAATTTCGTCCAGTTTCCGACCGAACAGGTCCAGTGCGGCCAGGTCCGCGCTCACGGTGCAGTCGCTCATGATAAGCGTTTTGGTTAACCGCACGTCCGCCAGGTTTCCGCCCACCGGGCCATTACGGACCAGAATCCGGTAAGCATCAATGATTGTTAGAGTGGGGAGGAGGTGCATGTCCACGTCGATTAATTTTTTGGAGAAGTGGTTATGCAGTTTACCACGATCATCTCCCATGACACCCATTAGATTTTTCAGTCCCAGGGTAACCCGAGCCATGGAATGGTGTTTGGCAATGGGAACATTGATGACCTTATCCGCCTCCAGGTAATCCTGGTAAATGGGCCATTCTTTCACCAATTCCCCTTCCGGCAAACGCACTTTTTTGAATTTGAAGCTCCGGACATTAAAAATGTCAGCCCCCAGCGGTTTTACGGCGGCTTCAATTCCGCTGTTTACGTAGCAACGGCGGGGATTATTGCAGGTGTAATCGAATACTTTTACCTTTTTAGCCCCCGCTTCGAAGCAGGCTTTCACCACTTCGGCTACCAATTCCGGATTGGTGTTGGCGGCAAATTCCGGACGGCGGTCCCAGCCGATGTTGGGTTTTACGACGACTACATCCCCCGGAGAAATAAAACGCTTCATTCCCCCGTAAGCCCTTAAGGCTGCCTGGAATAATTCAGCCGGTTCTCCACCGGTAACTTTAACAACCTGAGCGCTCTGTCCGGAAGGCAAGCTTAAGACTGATCCGCCAAATAAGGCCAATCCGGCGGCGGTTTTTATGGAAAAATCGATGAATTCTCGACGTTTCATACTCTAACCCCGTTTTGTTTTTTTAAATATAAATTTAACTTTTCCGGAAACAAATGTTTTCTGTTTAATTTTTAATGCCGGAATTGGCAGCACGTTGAACTTATTCTGGCGAAATAAGTAAAAGTACCGCGAAATACAAAAGAATCTAAGAATTCCCGGTGTTGTTCCGATGGTAAACACCGGCAAGATTTTTTTAGTTTGGTATCTTTACCGGAGGCGGTTAAATTCCGGGTCTTTGTGCGAAGAATAGTAATTTAAAAAGGGAATCTGTGACGTGTGTTATTTTATCCCGGGTGCGAATTCTTACATTTCAATAAAAAGTAGTTGATTTATTTTGAGGATTCTTTAAATTTAAACAAATATTGAGGCCTGAATGCATCATAAAATTTTAGAGATTATTGAGTTCCTGATTTCCGAATTGGATGATTCCAAAGAATCGCTCCAGCCGGACATTGACCAATTGTCTCAAAAATTGCTGGAAAAAGGGTATACCGAGAACGATATTCAAAAAGCGGTGGATTGGATTGTCGATTACGTTAACCGCTCGAAGAATTTTGAAGAATTCCCGGAGGCCGGCGAACGTGGCGGATTGCGATTGCGGCTGCTAACTCCGATTGAACGGAAAATATTTAGCCGCGAAGCGCAGGGTCTGTTGGTTCAGTTTCAGCAATTGGGTATTTTGAAGCCTGCCCAGGTGGAGCAGATCATCGATCGCTGTTTCATGTTCGGGCTGGATCGAGTGGAGGTTGAGGATATTAAACTAATTCTCATGCAAGTTTTACTGGGAAAGGAATCGCCCTCGATTAACGGAAAACCTTTGTTTTTCCCGATAAAAGATACGGTTCATTAAAATCATTTTAAAATCCTGCAAATAGAACGTTGAATTGGAAGCGACTTTTCGGTGTGTAACGGAAAAGGTTAAAGGTTATTATTCTTATGGGAAAAAACGGTAAGAAATTAGTAATTGTCGAATCGCCTGCCAAAGCGAAAACCATTAACAAAATTCTGGGAAGTGATTACAAAGTGGCCGCTTCGGTCGGGCATGTGATTGACCTGCCCAAGACCAAATTTGGGGTGGATATTGAAAAGGGCTACCTGCCCCAATATGTTATTATTCCCGGTAAAAACAAAATTCTGAAAGAGTTGAAAAAAGAGGCCCAGGATGCCCGCGAAGTGCTGTTGGCCACCGACCCGGACCGTGAGGGAGAAGCGATTGCCTATCACATTGCCCGGACGCTGAAAGAGGTGAATGCGAATATCCGCCGTATTGAATTTAATGAAATTACCAAGGAAGCGGTACTCAATGCGATTCAGCATCCCCGGGATATCGATATGAACCGGGTTAATGCTCAGCAGGCCCGGCGGGTCATGGATCGGATCGTGGGTTACCAGGTGAGTCCGCTGTTGTGGAAAACCATTTTTCGTGGTCTCAGCGCCGGACGGGTTCAATCCGTCGCGTTGCGGTTGATTTGCGAACGGGAAGAGGAAATTCAGAAATTCCAGCCGGTGGAATACTGGACGGTGGAAGCGATTTTGAAGACCGCTGCGGCGGAACGTTTCAAAGCCCGGCTGGTGGAGATAAGCGGAAAAAAACTGGATCCCCAAAAATTCCGGATTGCCAATAAAGAAGAGGCGGAGCATCATCGGACGATTCTGGAAAACGCCACTTATCGGGTAGAGAGGGTCGAAAAGAAGAAGGTTAAGAAAAAACCGCCGGCTCCATTTACCACCAGCACATTTCAGCAGGAAGCCGCCCGCCGCTTCCGAATGTCCACCGCCCGGGTCATGCGCATTGCCCAGGAATTGTACGAAGGGATTAATCTGGGCGAGAAGGGCAACGTGGGACTCATTACGTACATGCGTACCGATTCCACCCGGATCAGTCAGGTGGCAATCAGTAAGGTTAGAGAGTTGATCTCCGGTATGTACGGGGCCGATTATTTGCCCATGAAACCCAATGTGTATTCCAAGAAAAAATCTGCCCAGGATGCTCACGAAGCGATTCGCCCGACCTATCTGGAACAAGCCTACGAACCCCGGGCACTGAAAAAATATTTAACCCCCGATCAATACAAAATTTACGATTTGATCTGGCGGCGTTTTCTGGCCTGTCAGATGAAACCGGCGGAAGCGGAAAAAACCGTGGTGCTCGTGAGGGCTGGCGACGACTATCTTTTCAAGGCCGAAGGTGAAGTGATTACTTTCCGTGGTTTTTTGATTGCCTACGATCTGGGCACCTCGAACGGCGAAAACGGAGAAGAAAACCCGAATGAGTTGGTGGACATCCCGTCCCGGTTAAGCCAGGGAGAGGTACTGGAATTAATCGAATTGTTGGTGGAGCAGAAATTTACCCAGCCGCCGCCTCGTTACACCGAGAGTACCCTGGTGAAAACCTTGGACAAATTGGGAATCGGCCGTCCCAGCACTTACGCCCAGATTATTTCTACCCTCTTTAATCGGAAATATGTGGAGAAGGTAGAGCGGGCACTGATGCCCACCGATCTGGGAATGACCGTCAACAAACTGCTCGTGCGTCATTTTCCCGATGTGTTTAACGTTAAGTTCACCGCCCGGATGGAAGAGAGTCTGGACAACATCGAGAATAATAAGGCGGATTATTTGCAAACCCTGGACGGATTCTACCTTCCCTTCAAAAAATCTTTGGAAAAAGTGCAGGACAAGACTGGGGAAATTCGTCTGGAATTGCAGGAAAAAACCGATGAGGTATGTGAATTGTGTGGACGCCCCATGGTTATTCGTTGGGGACGGAACGGGCGCTTCCTGGCTTGCAGTGGATTCCCGGAATGCAAAAACACACGACCGTTAGAGGAAGAGCAACCCAAGCAAACCGACGAGATTTGCGAAGTGTGCGGGGCGCCCATGGTGTTGAAAAAGGGGCGCTTCGGCGAGTTCCTGGCCTGCTCCAATTACCCCAAGTGCAAAAACACCCGTCCGGTGAGCACCGGCGTATCCTGTCCGGAGGAAAATTGCGACGGGGTAATTGTACAACGTCAATCCAAGCGTGGTAAAATTTTCTACTCCTGCAGCAATTACCCGAAATGCAAATTCGCACTGTGGGATAAACCAGTGGATGTGCCCTGTCCGGAATGCGGATACCCCCTGGTGGTGGAAAAGGTAAGTCGGGCCAAAGGGTTTTATCTGCAGTGCCCAAAGTGTAAATACAAAAAGCTCGAGGAAGAGCTGAATTAATGTGGGACACCATCGATAAGTTCCTGGAATATTTGCAAAAAGAGCGACAGTATTCCGCCCACACGCTTACCGCCTATCGCATCGACCTTTCCCAATTTGCGGAATTTCTGGAGGAAGTGTTGCCAGACGGTCAAGTCACGCCCAAACAGATCGATAGTAAACATATTAGAAGTTTTATTGAAGAGCTATTTATTAACGGATTGGATAAACGCAGTATTGCCCGGAAGTTATCGGCGATTAAATCATTTTTTCGGTATCTAAAACGGATGCAGTGGATTGATGTTAATCCTGCGACAGCCATATACCCACCCAAGTACGATCGAAAATTACCAGTTGTTTTAAATGAAGAGCAAGTGCGAAAATTATTGGAAGCTCCCCCCGAGAATACTTTCGAAGGTATTCGCGATCGGGCCATTCTGGAGTTGCTTTACGGATGCGGCATGCGATTAAGTGAAATATTGGAATTAAAATTGAAACAAATTCGATTGGAAATGAATTACATAATAGTAGAGGGTAAGCGGAAAAAAGAAAGGATTGTCCCCCTGGGCAAATTTGCACTTAAAGCGCTGAACAGGTATCTGAGAGAAAGGGAGAAGAAGGTTCACATTTTCGAAGATCCACAAATCGTTTTTGTAAATAAAAAGGGGAAGAAATTATATCCTCTGTCAATTCAGAGCAGGGTAGAAAAATATGCTCGCGAGATTTCCGAGCAGGAAGGAGTAAGTCCACACACTTTGCGTCACGCCTTTGCCACTCATCTGCTGGATCGGGGAGCTGACTTGTTGACAGTGAAAGAATTGCTGGGACATTCATCGCTTTCGACCACCCAGATTTACACCCATGTGAGCATGGAGCGGTTAAAAGAAATTTACCGCAAATCCCATCCCAGATCTGGTGGAGGGTGATATCCATAAACCACTAAACTTTAAAGGAGGGTTTTATGAATTTATCAATCACTGCCCGCCGCTTTAAATTAAAGGATGATCTCCGCTCCTATGTGGAGGAAAAAGCCAAAAAACTTGACCGATTTTACGACGGGATCATCGACATTGAAATCGTGCTCGGATGGGAGAAATTGATTCGCTACACCGAAATGCGGATAAATGTAAACGGGAAACAAATTGTGATTAAAGAAGAGGCGGAGGAACTTCGCAAATCGTTCGATTTGGCACTGGATCGGGCAGAGAGACAATTGAAAAAATTTAAGGAAAAAATTCGTTCGAAGAATAAAGATCAAGTGGCCACCGTTTAAAAAAATTCTTGTGGTTACGGTTTAATCTCCCACAGTTTTCCGCTGTGGGAGATTTTTTTTGGGAGAAAGAGACGGAATTGATTTGTTCTATTATTAGAATTTATTAAATTTAGCCTAAATTGAGGTTAAGAACCATGTTAAGACCAGCATTAACTATTGCCCGTTTTTACAAAGATAATAAACAAAAGTTGAAATTAACTCTGCTTAATCCCGGCAAAGGTCTGGAGCGGCGCATTACCAATAGCGAATTGAATCGTCCTGGTCTGGCATTAAGCGGTTTTTTCGATGTCTTTGTGTACGACCGGGTTCAGATTCTAGGCAACACCGAAATGCGCTATCTGGAAAGCCTGGAACCGGAAAAACAAAAAGAGAGTATTCGCAAATTCCTCAGTTTCGAAATCCCCTGTATTATTGTGACGGACAATAATGAGGTGCCAGACTACCTGCTTTCGGTAGCAAAAAAAAGGAATATCTGTGTCTTTAAGACGGTGTATTCCACCACCACCCTGGGGCACCTGTTGAGCGATTATTTACATCACGAATTTGCTCCCCGCACCACCGTTCACGGTTCTCTGGTGGATGTGTACGGCATTGGTTTGCTATTTACCGGACGCAGCGGTATTGGTAAGAGCGAAATCGCTCTGGATCTGGTGGAACGCGGGCACCGTCTGGTGGCGGACGACGTGGTCATTATTACCAAAAAGTCCGAAGAAATCCTGATGGGAGAAGGACGGGAATTGGCGGAACACCACCTGGAGATTCGGGGGCTGGGATTAATCGATATTCGCTCCATTTTTGGAATTCGAGCGGTCAGGGTTCACAAACGGGTAGAGGTGGTGGTTCAATTGGTTGATTTTGATCCGAATGCCGACTACGACCGCACCGGCCTGGACAGCCATACCACTAAAATTCTGGAAGTGGAAATTCCCCTGGTGATTTTACCCATTAATCCCGGAAAGAATATTACCGTTATTGCCGAAACGATTGCACTCAACCAATTGCTGAAAATTTACGGCCACAATACTGCCGATGAATTCAACCGGAAATTGATTGAAAAAATGCGCCAGAAAGAAAAACAGCATCTAATGGAATTAAAAATGCGCGATTTTTTAGACAAGGATTTCGAATGATATGATTGGTATTATCATTTGCCACCGGGGATTAGCGTTTGAATTGGTGAATACCGTGGATGCGATTGTGGGGCATCATACGGAATTGTATCCATTCAGCAATGAGAAAATTTCCCCGGAGCAGCTGCTAAAAGAGCTGGAAAATTTTGTTCAATACAAAGGGAATCCCCGGGAGGTCGTGATTATGGTGGACCTTATGGGGGGAAGCTGCTGGACGGCAGGGAGGATGTTGTGCCGTCACCATCCGACCTTTCGCTTGCTGTCCGGAGTCAATCTGCCCATGTTGTTCAGCTTTTTAACCAAAAAAGACCTTTTCCCTTATGAAGAATTAATAGAAATTTTGGAACGCGATGCCCGGCGGGGGATTGCCACGGCACCGTGAACTGTATTCATCGATTTTCCTCTCTTTACTGTCCTCGAGATACTCCCAGTAAAGCCGCCACAATGAGAAACATTCCCAGAAGAGCCCAAAGGTCGGGGATTTCGTGCCAGATCAGCATGCCGAAAAGCGTGGAGAACACAATCATTAAGTAGGAAACATTGGTTGCTCTGGCCGCTTTTTCCAGATGCAAGCCTTTGGTGAGAAATACCTGGGCAACAAAAGTGAAAAATCCGATCAAAAGCAACCCCAGCCATTCCAATCCCATTGGAAGGACGAAATGATTGCAGACGGAAGGTAAAGTGAGCGGGATGGACACGGCCGGTAAATAGAGGATGATATTTAAAGGATGCTCCGTGGAACGCAACTTGCGTACCAGATTATAGGCGATTCCTGCCGAAAATGCGCCGAAAAGACCGACCACCACCGGAAGATACGCCACGGATTGTCCCGGTTTGGCAATGAAAACAACGCCCAGAAAAGCGATGAACAGGAGAACCCACTGTCTGGGAGTGTTGGGTTCTTTCAAAATAAAGGGGGCCAAAAAAGCGGTAAATAGAGGAGAAGTGTACTGAATGACCACCGAGTAAGCAATTGGAATAGTCGTCAAAGTGTAAAAGAAAGCGGAGAGCGCTAAAAAACCGAAAAGTCCCCGCAAAAAGAGTATTGGTTTGTTCCGTCCCCAGAAAGGGAAGTGCCGCCGGTAAATTAGAATTCCAGTGGTAATGAAAATAAACAGGCTGCGAGCCAGTACCAGCTCCTGCGAGGGAATCCGCTGACCGGTTGCTTTGACTGTTACCGACATCAGACTGAAGAAAAACGCCGCCCCGATCATGTACCAAATACCTCTGGAAAACAAGCGCTGCATGAGAATGATCCGTTTTTTTGCAATCCGTTTCTGCGAAAAGGAACGTAAAAATAATATCCAATTCAAGTCTTTTGTCATTTAAAGAAACATCCGAGCAAAATTAATGGTCCTCAGGGAACCAGAGCGGATTCAGAAAATTGATTTGCAAAAACATTATCTTGGATATTATTTTGCTTCTGGATAAAGATTTTTTATATTTTGTCGTTTATGTAAAAATGATTTAAAAACACACGTGTTGGTAACGTCGTACAGGGAGAGGTGATGATGAGGAAGTATTGCAAAGCGTATTATGTTAGAGATTTACGAAAGTTCAAAGGCTGGAAAGAAAAAACTGAGAACCTTCGCAAAGAGAAAAAAGTGGTGGACGGTCAAGAGGTGGAGGTGAGCCGGGATTTAACGGATGACGATTTTCTTTACATCCACGAAAATTTTGTGGTAACGGATGGAATATTTAGCGATAAAAACATCATTTTTGATGACGTCACGGAAGAATGGAAAAAATTCTGCATTGAGGAGTTGAAGTTTGAGATTCCCGATTTTGAAGCGGTAGAGGTGTCGGAAAAGAAAGAAGGAACCGATAAAAAAGCATAAATTACCGAATTAAAAGGGATTGTATTTTTCCGCAAAGTTTTTTAAGTACCAGAGGTTTCTGGTGCTTTTTTTTATTTGTTTCAGGCACAGAAAGGAGCGCCTTCTGGAGCTTTTTACTCCCCTCGAGTCAGTCGGTTCTAAACAGGAATATTTAGTCTCAAATTTATATTTTCTAACTACTTTTGTGTGACTCGCCTCACGTTCTTTTATATATTAAACCTTAATTTTAAAGATGAGCAAAATCAAATAAAATGGTCGATTTTCTATTGCTAAATGTGAAAAAAAATTTTTAATTAATAGACGAATCCTATTCTTTATTTCATTTCAAAATTGAGTGATTCATCTTTCATTGTGTTATCGTTATCGTGCTAATTGAAAAGACATGGCTTGCTAATTGCGGTTTTATTTTTAAGGTTTGCGGTTGTGTGATATCATTCAATCTAATCCACTATATT
>JAJRXE010000423.1 GCA_024276455.1 Calditrichota bacterium | reverse complement strand
TTCCAGAAACTCCATTTCTTCTTCCGGTGTCCAGGCGGGAGGATAGTCCCAGCGCCAGCCGCGCCCGTACGCCCAACCGGGAATTCCGATCGCGTAGTAGCGGTGTCGCCAGCCGCGCGCCCAGCCAGCACCGACTCCTCGACCTCCCCAGAAGCGCCCGTAACCGGGTGCGACACAGAATCCTCTTCCCCAACCAGTCAGGGGACCTCGTCCCCAGGGTCCGGTTCCATCAAATCCTGGCATGGTGTAACCCTCCTTTGTGTTGCGTTTCAATTTGTTATTGAAAATCGTTTTCATTTAGGATCAAAAAATTATTCCCGACATTCCCGGCAAATTCCGTAAAACTGGATTAAATGCCCCTCGATGCTGAAATCGTGTTTCTTCGCTAGCGCTTCTTCCACCTTGCGGATTAGTTCCACTTCCTCTTCCACAAAGTCATCATAATCGATGATTCGTTTGCACCGGCTACACACCAGATGATGGTGGTGTCCCGGTTTGCCGGGATTGTGAATCAGTTCGTACCGGCTGCGTCCGTCTCCGAATTGAAACTGGTGCACCAGTCCCATTTCCACCAGCAAATCCAGGGTGCGGTACACGGTGGTTAAACCGATTCCGGGATATTTTTTGTGAACCGCCAGGTAAATTTCTTCTGCGCTCAGATGCTCGTTGGTGCCGTTTAATATATCCAGAATCAGTCGGCGCGGTTCGGTAAATCGCAGCCCCCGTCTTCGAAAACGTTTGGGCCAATCGTCGGAATCAAAAGCGTGCCGTGGCATTCTGCCTCTCCTTAATGAAAATGATTTTCATTTACTATTTAATAAACGATTCACCCAAATGCAAGGTTCCAAATATTTTTTTATGATTATTCCCTCATGGAAATGGGCCCGCTCGCTCCGTTCAACCGCACCCTTAAACAGGTCTCCACCAAAGCCCTCCGCCCGAAAAGGGGGCCCCTAAAACAGGCCGCTAATGTTTCCTTCGTCGTCGATGTCGATGTTCTCGGCGGCCGGTTTGCGCGGCAGCCCCGGCATGCGCAAAATGTCGCCGGTAAGCGGCACCAGAAATCCGGCTCCGGAAGAAATAATGATTTCCCGTACCGTTACCAGAAAATCCTTGGGACGCCCCAGCAGTTTGGGGTTGTCCGAGAGAGAATTTTGCGTTTTAGCAATACACACCGGGAGCTCCCCGTAACCCAATCGGTAAATATCCTGTAGATTTTTCCGAGCCCGGGCGGTAAAATCCACCGCCGCCGCCCCGTAAATCTGGCTGGCAATCGTTTTAATTTTCTCTTCCACCGGCAACCTCCAATCGTACAGGGGACGGTACTGGCATTTCTCGCCCGAAATCATTGCCACCACTTTTTCGGCCAGTTCGGTGCCGCCCTTCCCTCCTTCTTCCCACACATTCACCACGGCGTAATCGATCCGGTTTTCCCGGCAAATCTGTTCCACCGCCCGGATTTCTTCTTCCGTGTCGCCCAGGAAGCGGTTAATGGCCACAATGGCGTGCATCCCGAATTTGCGCATATTCTCGATGTGTTTTTCCAGATTGCCCCGACCCTTGAGCACCGCCTCGGGATTGGGCTGATTGATTGCTTCCAGACGAACCCCGCCGTGCATTTTCAACGCTCGCACGGTTGCCACCAGCACCACGGCGGAAGGACAGAGATTTCCGTAAGGACTGACGATGTCGAAGAACTTCTCCGCTCCCAGGTCG
>JAJRXE010000422.1 GCA_024276455.1 Calditrichota bacterium | reverse complement strand
ATCCAGCCCACGTGGATGTCCACAATGATGCCGTTCGGATCAATAATGAGGGTCGTAGGGAGTCCCCTGATGTTGTACAATTTTGCAGAGCGGGCGTACTCGTCCACCAGCATGGGAAACTGGATTCCAAATTCTTCTTTGAAGTCTTCCACATGGTATTTGCTCTGACCGGCATTGATGGAAAGAATGACGAAGTTGGTGTCGTTCTTGAGGGTCTCGTAGGCTTTCTCAATGCGAGGGAATTCGGCCCGACACTGCGAGCACCAGTCTGCCCAGAAGTGCAGGAAAATCAGCTTCCCGCGATAGTCCGAAAGATGCACCGGGTTTCCCTGCAAATCGTGAACGGTAAAGTCGGGCGCTTTTTTACCTACCGCTATTTTTTCGCCGCAACCGGCAATTAAAAACAGGACCACCGCAAACCAAAGGAATAAAAATGAATAGTTCTTCATCATCTTCCCCCATTTAATTAAGGTGCAACAATAGTCGGGGACAGCCGCTACGTCCCTTCCGGGCTCGCAACAAAACACCTCACCTCCCTGGTACCCTCGAGACAGGTACACCGGAAGTTTCCGTGCATTAAAAGCCCGGGTAAGAAATTGTGTTTAAGAAATCAGACGGTTGGAGGGTGAAAAATTTCGTTGAGTAAGAATTGATGCTCAGCATCCTCGTTCTGGGGTTTGGGAAAGGTTAACTCTGGGGAGGATGGCGTCAATGAGTTCAAGCGTTGTAAAAACTCGGCGGTTAACACAATGACCATGGGAACAATGGTGTTCATCCGGGTGGAGCAATGGGTGAAGCCCACGGTTCCGGCATGTTGGTCGCAGGTGCATTTGGTCGGATCGCCCCCGCAACCGCAGGTGCAGTAGTGTTTAAAATGAGGAATGGCGCGGGACTGTGAAATGGCAAACTGAATCATCGGCACGGCAATGGTAACGTAAAGGAGCGCCGTGGTCCAGAAGAGAGAAAGAAAAGTATGTCGTTTCGATCTCGCCATTTCCCGGTTTCGAACTATAGGTCTTTGGTTGAAAATACTTTAATGGCCGCCGCCAGGGGAATGCCGCCCCAGGCGAAAAGTGCCGCCAGGAGAATCAGCAACCCGCTGGAGGTGCCGCCCACAAAACGCAGCAACGCCCCGGCCGTGGGACCGAAGACAATTTTCCCACCCAGCACAAACAGGGTACCCACTCGCACCAGATCCACCGGGTTCCCGAATAACATTCCGAAAAGCAAATTGCGCAATACGTCGCCCTCAAAGTTGCTGGCCACCCACATCACCAGCAAATCGTACAGGATGACAAAAATGAACCAGATAAACAGACCGATGCTGAGCGCCTGGGAGCGCTTCATGGTAACCACGCTAATCAGAGCAGAAATACCCAAAAAGATTAAGCCCAGTACCAGACTCAACAGGACAAAAGCGATGTACGACATCAGCTCGCTGGTACCGGAGCGCCAGCCGATAACCATGCCGGCAACCCCAAAACCGATTCCGGTGGACACCACAATAGCCAGGAAAAGTCCCAGATATTTCCCCAGCAGATTCTCGGAACGAAGCACCGGCTGGGCAATCTGAATCTCCAACCCGCCTGGTTCGGCCGGGGCAAAGCTCATGCCGCCCAACATCAGCGCCAGGAGGGGAACCAGGTAGAGATTCAAGTTCAGCAAGCTGGCGGTGGTGCGGATAAAATCCTGAAACCCCACGTAACCCGAAACCCGGGTGCCGGCAAAACTGATTGTCAGAGCAATAATGGCAAACACGGTCGAGAAAATCATCACCCAGCGGCTGCGCACCACCGTGAGCAGTTCCTGCATGGCAATGGAGTGAATGATTCTAATATTCATAGTACTCTTTGGTCTCCTCTCTTAAATGCGCCCCACTTACCACCAGTCTTCCCACTACTTTTCCGGAAGTTGCTTCCCGAATATCGAAGTGGTCGCCCGGCTTGTCCGCCTTAAACCGGCGGGTGCGGGACTCCTCGGCCGGAATTTCCAGCCGGAATTCCGGGTAGCCTTCAATGGTGATGGCAATGTTCTTTTTCGTGCGATTGGTGATGCGAAATTGCACGACATCCTGCACGTGGCATTCAAAAATATCCGGACGCAGCCCGTTTTTCCCGTACTGGGCGCGGAAAAAGCGATCCGGTTCCTGATATTCGGCCCACATTTCTTCCCAATTCAAAAATTCATTGGCGTGGTGGGTTCGGGCAAATTCCCGAGCTGCAGCGCTGTCCTGGAAAGCGGTAACGTTGTAATCCATGACCGGGGTGCGGTAATTTCCCCGTACAAAAATGGCGCTGTCGGCCCGGACCCATTTTTTGGTGTCGTAAGCCATTACGTAATATTTCAATACTTTTTCTTTCAGGGGCTTGCGGCCTCCGGAAAAGTACTGAATCATACAGATTGGATGATCGAATTTTAACACATCACCGTTTTCCATGATGCATTCCGCCGCGTAATCCAGATCGACAATTTCCATCATGCAAGTGAGGCATATGTCGCCTTTCTCAATCGGTACCGGTTTATAGGTTTTTTTTTGACAACTGACCCACAGAAAAAGAAAAATCGCGCTAAACAATAGCCACCATTTTGCCATTTTCATTGAATCCCGTTCTCCGCTAAAATCCGATTGTACACATATTCCAGCGTCGGTTCCTCCGTCCAGAACCGTTCGATTTGAGCCCCGGCGTCCCGCAGCGCTTCCAGCAGTTCCGGCCGTTTGTCGGGTTCGGCAATGACCCGGTAAATGTCTCCGGTAATTTCGACTTCCCGGGCACCGTTTTGCAGCAGAATTTCCCGGTAATGCGGTTTGGCCTCCACGAACACAATCATCATGCGGGCGTCGGCATCGGACGTCCGCTTCAGTTCTAGCGCATTCTTCACCGCAATCAGCCGCCCCTCTTTCAGCAAGGCAATGCGGTCGGCCAGTTGTTCCGCTTCACTCAGCAGGTGGGTCGCCATTACAATTGTGCATTGCTTGGATTTCAATTCCCGGATGAGCTCTTTGAAGCGGGCCACTCCCTCCAGATCCAGGTTCACGGTGGGTTCGTCCAAAATGTAAATTTTCGACGGGGTAAGTTTCAATAGCCCCAAGCCTAACCGTTGAACCATTCCGCCGGAATAATAGCCGATGAACTTGTCGGAAGCGCCGTTGAGATGTACTTCTTTGAGAATTTGATTAATGGTGCCGGAAGATTGTCCCCGAATACGGGCGTAATAGGACAAAACCTCCCGGGCTGTTAAATTGTCCGGAAAGGAAAGACGTTGAGGCAAAAACACCGCTTTTCTTTTTGCTTCCCGGGGGTTTTTCCAGACGTCCACTCCATCCACCAGAACCTTCCCCTGAGTGGGTTTCACCAGTCCCACAATCATTTTTAGCAGAGTGGATTTCCCGCTGCCGTTGGGACCCAGAATCGCAAACGTCTCGCCGTCATTAATGGTCAGGTTTACCTGATTTAGTGCCAGCGTGTCGCGGTATTTTTTGGTCACCTCTAATATTTCGATCATCGTCCTGTTCCTTAAAATTCAGCTTTTGACCACTTCTTTAAATAATTTAACACGCCCCCGGAAAACGTAAGAAGCAAAAAGGAAAAAATCAACATCAGGTACATGGCATTTTTGTTTTTGGGCGGAATCAATTTTTTGATCAGAAAATCCGGCAATTTTACCGGATGCATCAGGGGCACCGGATCGATATGCTTAGCTTATTTGATGAAAGGGAAGAGTCTTTCCGCAAAAATCAGAGCCTGGGCAGCCGGACTGTACAGGTAGAGACGGAAAAAAGGATAATCGCCCTGCAATTGGTCGAAAATTCCCTGAATGCGGTGGGGAATATCGCTTATTCCATCGCCGTCTAAATCGTACCCATGAAAATCGCTCCAGTAATTCCCTTTCTGATTCCTTTCATCGTACCATTTCACCCGCACCCCGCCACCGGAGGTGACCAGATTGCTCAAATTGTCAATAAAATTGTTCTGGTAAAAAACCGAGCCCTCAGAACTTAAATAGTAGCGAATAGCCACCCCGCTCTGGGCAATCAGGTTGTAACGCACCACATTGTAATGGGACATGTCGAAGAACAGGCCGGTGGTGTTGTCCACCACCAGATTGTATTCCGAGAGTGCATGGCGGACGTCTTTGTACAGAACTCCGTAAGCCCGATAACCGATGTTATGGGCAAAAATGTTGTAGCGGAAAGTCAGGCCGCGATCGGAATACATCAGAGCCACCCCGGCTACATTGTGGCGGAAAAAATTGTATTCGAATAAATCGTAATCGGAATACATAAAATGGAGTCCGTAGCGCACCCGCTCGATCAGCGAGTTCGAGGTGTAATTGCTGTCGGCGAAATCGAAGTAAATTCCATCGCGGGCGCCGTAAATGTGCAGTGAATCTAGATGGTTGTTGCGAGAATCGTGCAAATGAATCCCGTTTCCGCGGTCTTCTTCCGGTTCGTTGTCCCGCCCGTGAATGGTGACCCGGCGGATGATATTGTAATGAGAACTGTAAAGGTAAATGCCGAAAAGATTGTCCTCGAAGAAACAATCCTCCACGACATTGTGGTGAGCCTTGAAAATTTTCAATCCGGCGTTGTCGTGCAAGCGCTGGTGCCCGCCGCCGCGAATAATAAAGCCCCGGATGAGACAGGAATCGGCAATTAATTTCACCGCGTCGCCGGTGTCAGTCGGGGCGGAAATGATGGCGCCCTCTTCGCCCAACAGGTAAACCGGTTTGTCAATAAGCACATTGCCGTAGTACAGACCCGGTTTGACCAGAATCGTGTCGTGCGGTTGGGCGAATTCAATGGCGGTGTTTAAATTGTTGAAGCGAGGGTGATTGAGCGAAACAACGATTTTGCCGGCAAAAGAGTAATGGTATCCGTGCAAAACCAGAAAGGTCAGCCACCAGATGAGATGCTTGTGTAAATTCCGCTGTTTCATCCAACGAATTCCTTTTCCGTCAACTTTAAAAGATCAAAAGAGCGGCGAGGGCCTCCGCTGGAAAACTCGAGGCGCCCCGCCGCATTGTGCTGCTACTTCTTCCAGGTTTCTTTTTCGCCGATTTCCTGCTTCTGGGCAATTTGCCCCCGTACCGCCGCTACACCCGCTTTCACTAACCATTGCCAGGCCTGATCCAGATCCACCGTCATCTGATAGGTGCAATGTTTCTTCTCGTCCATTTCTTTTTTTACCTTGTCCATGTATTTTACCGCTTTACCCAGCCACATTTCCGCATCTTCAATTTCACCTTTCACCAGATCCGACATCTTTTTCGACCGCACGTCTTTAATCACACTGTCCACAATCTTTTTCGTGTCCAGGCAGTTCTTGTATTTCATTTCGCAATCTTTCAGCTCGAACTTCTTCTCTTTGTACTGTGAGTAAGCCGGCGACGCGAGCAGAATGCTCACGAACAAAATCAGCAATATGTTAAGAAGCTGCGCTGATTTTAGTCTCTTCATGTTTTATCCTCCTGTATTTACAGGTTTTTTCATGAAATAAATTGCCACAATCATGAAAATTGTCGCCAGAATCATTCCGTATACCCCTAATTGTGGCATGTTGTACACCCCAAAATTGGCGATTTGTTTAAATCCGATGAGGGGTGGAGTGAAACCCTGTACTTTAATGGCTGCCCGGGGATCCAGATCGTGTCCGAAATGGTAGAGCCATTTGTAAAAACGGTAGAACCCAAACAGACCGACGCCAATAAGAAATGCCGTGTCGAAATAGAGCAAAGGTTTTCTCAACCGTTTAATTAGCAATGCCAGGAGGGCGATGAAAGTCACCGCCCCGATGGCAATGGGCAGCCAGGTAAATTCCGGAAAGTCTTCTTCTTTGATTTCCTTCATTCCGATATAATGGTTCAGCACATTAATTTCACGCAGGTCAGTGTTGTTGTGTCCGCTGCGAAGTTTATAGGAATAAATGTCCAGTACCAGACCTTCCGGATAGAAATTTGACTTCAGGGTCATGCGGTAAAGCGGAAAGGCATAAGTCAACAGCAAACAGATGATCGCCAGGATGATATAGACCCTTGAGTCGGTGTAAAATTTCTTTTTGGTACTGCCTTGTATATTTTCTGTTTGATCGTTCTTGCTCATTTCTAACTCCTTCGTATCGAATTCCTTGATTTCAATGCCCGAACGAATGTCCTTTCCGCTTTTGGAAAATCTGTATTTTTAGTCAACAATCGCATGCGGAATTTTGTCAGGTGGCATGTATTCGGGCTTTTGTTTTCCTCTGGGTTTAACCAGCAAGTAGCCCTGCATTTCCTGATGGAGTGCGGAGCAGAAGTTGGTGCAGTAATATGGCCACACACCAGGTTTGTAGGCTTTGAACTTAATGGTCTTGGTCTCACCCGGGAAAAGGTCGCTGTTGATGTCGTATTCGCAGATGGCGAACCCGTGAATCTCGTCGCGCATTTCTTCGATGTTGGTCAGGTGAATGATGACGTTGTCGCCTTCCATGCACTCGATTTTGGTCGGCATCAGGGTACTGCGGATCATGGTCATCCATACTTCCACGGTGTTCCCCTTACGTACGACCCGGGCCTCGTTCTGATCCCAGATGGCGTTCGGATCTTTGTTGTCTTCTTTGGTAAACAGCTCCACCACATTGGGAGCAATCAGGTCGGCTTTGATGATCACCCCATAGTGCGGTTCCGGTTCCGGGAAGGCCTGGTACACCAGTTTCATCTTCTCGCCGCTGATGTCGATTAACTGTCCGCTCTCCGGCAGGTCCGGACCAACCGGGAGGTGGGTCCCCTTGGAGAGCTTGTTCAAGGAAATCAACCATTTGCCAATGGGATGCATGGTTTCGCCGTGAGCTACTGACAGATGGCCAACGTTGTAAGCCACCGGAATCTTGTCCACCAGTTCCCATTTTCCGTTCAGACCCACGCTCCATTTGGCAATGGCGCTTTCCACAAACAGACTGGTGTACGCATAGCCTTTGTCGTCGAATTGGGTGTGTAACGGACCCAGGCCAACGGTTACCTCCGCTTCGCGCACCGCATCGTAGCGCAACACCGGAATACCGTCTTCGTCGCCTTCGAAATCTTTGTTCTCGATGGCTTTCAGCATTTTCTCGAAACTGAAGATAGTGACGGTGGGAGAGAGCTTACCGTTACCCACAATGTATTTTCCGTCCGGAGTTACATCCACCCCGTGCGGACTCTTGGGACAGGGCATCAGGTAAACCACATCTTTGGCTTTACGCGGATCGATAACCGGAACGCCACCAATCATCACGGTTTTGCTGGGGTCTTTGATGTATTTTTCCGCTTTCTTCCAGTTTACCGCGGCAATGTAGTCCATTTCCCGTTGGGAAGCGGTTACTTCCAGTACGCCAGTGGCGCGCTCGGAATTGTAGCAAGTCCAGAACGCCCAGCCGTAACTCGGGCCTTTTCCGGCATCGCCCAGGTCGTAGTTGAATGGTGGCATTAACACTTCCCAGCCGTAGCTGAAATGCCCGTCTTCCGGGTCGATCTTCATTCCCGCCACAATGCCCTTGTACTTGGTGGGATAATCCTCCAGCGGCACGTAGGTGCCTTTCGGGATGGGAACCGAGAAACGAGTCGCCACCAGCGAGTACTCGGTATTGGGAGTGATGTACGCCGAACCGTGGTCGCCCATCAGGTTGGGAATGGGACCATACACTTCCACCGTCCGGAAGGTACGCAGGTCAATACGGGCCAGACGGTTGTTGGCATTATCGTTCACGAACAGCCAGCGGCCGTCGTAATCCCCATTGGTTTCGCTGGGGGCCGGATGGTGGACGTCGCCCCACCGGAAGTCGCCCATTAATTTTTCGGTTGCAACGTCAAATCCGTAACCGGTGGCGGCATAGTGCTGAAAGACCGGAATGGTACGGATGTGGCGCATGGACGGGACGCCGTACACGTAAACGCATCCGTTGTGGCCGCCGGAGAGGAAGGCATAGAAATCGTCGTAATCGCCGGGTGCCACATAGGTTTTCAGAGCGTTCTCGGCGATTTCGCTCTTGGCGGCCGGTGCCTTCTCCTTCGGACCACCACAACCTCCACCCATCAGGAAGGCAAACAAGCTTGCCACAATCAGGGTGGTGAGCAGAGGTAATAACAAGTTACGCTTCATAATACTGCACCTCCATTTTTGGTTAACCTTTTTCCCGCCTCTTCCAAAAGGAAGAGACGGGAGTTATTTAATAACCCCAGAACATTAAGAGCTTATCTTCTGCTTAACCTTTTGGCCTCTTTGGCTTTTTCTTCTTTGTATTTCTTGTAAGCTTTTTGCAACAGGTTGATGGCCTCCTGCTTTTCCTCATCGGTCAGAATAATCTGGGTCGAGAGAACCACTTCCATGGTGCTTTTAGGATTCAGGAGGAATTGTTCCAGCGTCATGTTAAATTTCTTCTGTACGTCTTCCACCGCTTTGCTTAATTCCGGACCAATGTTGGTGGGCGATTCCACTTCGAACACTTTCACGCTGTGGCAGATGAAGCATCCTTTCACCACAAAGAACTTGCCGCCACCCTGCATCATGCGTTTTTCTTTCTCGATTTCTTCCGGCGTCTTTTCTTCCACCAGTTTAATACCCGGCAGATATTCGAGAGGCAGGTTGATTTTCTTCCAGCTCATTACCAGCAGAGCCAGCGCCTGGGCGTCCTTGGTGGAGAAGTTGAATTGCGGCATGATGGAAGTCGGCACCAGGGAAGTAGGCGATTTTAAATGTTGAACGTGCCAGTTGAAAGCCGATTTGTAAGAAAGAGTGTAGTAAGTCCAGTCCAGCATTTCGGGATCTTTGTCGCCTTCGTAGGTGAGGTCCGGTCCGATGACACCGCCCTGGCCGTTAATCCGGTGACAGGCGTTACACCCTTTTTCCCGTACCAATTTCTTGGCATGGTTAATGTAATTCATGCCTTCGGTTTGCCGCTCGTAACGGTGACAGACGTTGCAATTCACCTCCATGAGGGCTTTTTTATCGCGCACCAGGTAAATGTCGGCAATCTGTTTTCCCAGCACCGGGTAGTCCCAGTGGGCGGTGGGTAGATAGGCCGTTTCGAACTCCACGGAATAACCCTGTCCGCCGTGGCAAATCGTACAGCCGTATTTTTCGACCGGGTGCTTTTCCAGAATCTTGGGCGGATGGGTGCGATGGGGATTGGGAGCGTATTCCAGACCCTTCCAGGAAATTCCCAGATGGCAGGTAACGCAGCGATCGACCCGATTCAAATCCTTGATGTAAATCTGCCTCAAACCGGTTTCCACCAGGCGGGCTTTTTCTTCCCCGAATTTTTCCTTAACCAGTTTCACAAATTCCTGCTGGTAGTAGCGCCACTCGGGGGTGTAGGTGCGGTAGAACCCGAAGGCGGTCAGTAAAAGAAAGATTAAACCAACCACGTAAATCAAAGTGGGTTCAATCTTGAAACTATCGAATTTGGGGAAAATGAATTTCTTCATTTACTCACCTCCAGCATCAAAAGTGAACAGGAGTTGACGGCCAGGTTTCCCAGGGCCAATAAAAGTTGTAGAAGGTTCCTCGCATGTAGGTACCGATGACCACCAGAATAATAATGGCCACCACAATCGCCAGGAAAACCAGATTCTGCACTTTGCGCTCCGGATGGAACCAACGGCCAATGGTTTCTGGACTGGTTTTGTCCAGAAATGGCCAGATTGCCAGGAGAATGAGCAGAATACCGGGAATCAGGATGCCGCCGATGAAAGCACCGTTCAGGGTGTAGTGACCAATTTTGAAGGAGGTGTCGGCTACCAGTTCCTGCAACCAGAGGAAATACCAGGGAGCCTTGGCCACGTCTGGTGTTACAGCCGGATTTGCCGGTTCTTCCAGAGGAGCCCGAAAAGCCAGGGAGAGGGTCAGAGTAATTGAGAAGGTCAATAAGGCCACCAGGAAGACCCGACGAATCAGGTAAGGCGAAGAATTTACCGTATTGTCCTGATCCGAAACCACCGAGGTAACCACGCTGGGGCGTTGTCCCCGGGCAATGCCCAGCAGGGAATAGGTTTTCGTGGCCGGAACATCGGCTGTCTCGCGCCGTTTCTTCAAGGCCAGATTGTCCACACAGGCCAGACCACCGTCCTTACGGATTCGCCACATATGGTAGGAAACAAGCGCCAGCACCAGGGCAGGTAAAAACACCACGTGCAGCACGTAAAAACGAATCAGGGTGTTCTGCTCAATTTGGTTGCCACCCAGCAGCAGGTAGCGAATCGTGTCGCCGATGAGCGGCATGGCCTTGGCAATATTGGTTCCCACGGTAATGGCCCAGTAAGCTAACTGGTCCCAGGGTAACAGGTAACCGGTAAAGGAGAGCAACAGGGTGAAAAGGAGCAGCACCACGCCCACCAGCCAGTTAATGGTGCGATTGGCACCTTCCACGGTTTTGCTTCGGTAGGCGCCGGTCAGAAACACCCGCACCATGTGAAAGAACACCACCGCCACCATTAGATGAGCGGCCATGCGGTGCATGCTGCGCAGCAACCAGCCAAAACTAATCGCAAATTCAATATCTTTAATGCTCCAGTAAGCCCGTTCCACCGAAGGGATGTAATAAAACATCAGAATAATTCCGGTAACCGCCAAAATTAGAAAGAGGGTGGCCGAAATGGTACCGAGCCACAGCGAATACCCCCAGGAGAGGCTGCGGCGGGTAACCTTCGCGGGAAACCAGTGCAGCAAAAAGTTCCGTACAATGGACTCGCCCGCTTCTTTCGCGCTGCGCGGAACCCAGGTCCACACACTCTGTTCCCAGACCGACTGCCACCATTCTTTCGAAAATGTCTTGTGCTGATCGGCTTGAGTCATAACGCTTGCTTTTTCGTTGTTTTCCGGTGAATTCATAAGTTACTCCACCCGTTTTTTACACTTTCAAATACGTTCCTTTTTTAACCACTGTAGAGGTGTCCACTACAATTTGCCCGTCGTCCGGGGAAAGGTCCACTTTGTGCCAGGGAAGGGGAGTTGGTGCCGGACCGGCATAGTT
>JAJRXE010000031.1 GCA_024276455.1 Calditrichota bacterium | reverse complement strand
CATGTGAATAAAGCCGGACTGGTGGATATTTTGGGAGCCGCTGGAGACATCAACGTGTACGGAGAGACCCAACAAAAATTGGACGTTTTTGCCAACGAGATCTTTGTTCGTTCCCTGGTTTACGGGGGACAATTGTGTGCGCTGGCGTCGGAAGAATCCAAAGACATTATTCCCATTCCGGATGACTACCCGCTGGGGAAATACGTCTGTTGTTTCGATCCGCTGGACGGCTCTTCGAACATTGAGGCGAATGTGAGCATCGGGACGATTTTCAGCATTTACAAGCGGGTGACCCCGGAGGGACGTCCCGGCCAGCTGGAAGATTTGCTTCAGCCGGGACATCGCCAGGTGTGTGCCGGGTACGTGATTTACGGTTCCAGTACCATGCTGGTGTACACCACCGGAAACGGGGTGTACGGATTTACCCTGGATCCCAGTTACGGAGAATTCGTTCTTTCCCACGAAAACATGCGGATTCCCAAAAAAGGAAAGATTTACAGTATTAATGAGAGTTACATGGATTACTGGGACGCGGGAGTGCGCAACTACATTCAATGGGCCAAGCAGGCCGTGCCGAAAGACGGGCGTCCTTTGAATTCCCGCTATATCGGATCACTGGTGGCGGATTTCCACCGCAATTTGCTTTATGGTGGTATTTTCCTCTATCCCGGGGACAACAAGTCGCCGGATCGGAAGCACGGCAAGCTGCGTCTGCTGTACGAGGCCAATCCGCTGGCATTCATTGTGGAGCAGGCCGGCGGTCGCGCGTCGGACGGGCATCAGCGTATTCTGGACATTCAACCCACCGATTTGCACCAACGAACGCCACTGATTATCGGCAGCGAAGAGGACGTCAGAATTGCAGAGGAGTTTATTCAGGGTAAACGCAAACTGGAAGATTGAGTCCCTTAACGAAGCGATTTTTCAGAAAACAAATGAATTGCAAAGAAGCCGGGAGGCGATTCGTTGCGTTCGGACATTGTGAGTATAAATAAGTGGAGGAGGAAATGAAGATTCAAATTGAGAAACCGAGCGAACAGAAATTGAAAGACCTGGGTGTAGCGGGTTGGCCCATCTGGGAACACGGAGTAGATCGGTTCCCCTGGCATTACGACATGCAGGAGATTTGCTACCTTCTGGAAGGTCAGGTGCGGGTGAAGACGGACGAAGAAACGGTGGAGTTTGGAGCGGGCGATCTGGTGACCTTTCCGGCCGGGTTAAGCTGCGAGTGGGAAATCCTACAACCGGTGCGGAAACATTACAAGCTGGGGTAGGTGTGAATGGTTGCCGCTGTAAAATAGTTTGTGGAATGGGGGAAAGGGCGTGAACGCCCTTTTTCCGTGTAAGGCCATGAATGGCCTCTCTTCCGTAAGGCCGTAAACGGCCTGGGTTGGTTTTGAGAATATTCTTAAATCTCTGTCGTCCCAACAGGACGGACTAAAACGGTTGCGAGCCGAATCATTTAGATATTTATGCTTCGCGCTCTTCGCGCCTGCTTACTGCTTACTGCGGCAAAATAGAAGTTTTTCAGGAATTTAAAAGTAATCGAACGGGGTGCCATTCCATTTTCCCGGCCTGAAATCCGGGACGACCCAATGTAAATCCTGTTGAAAAATCCAAAAGGGAACGCCATGTGGAAAGCCATTAAATGGATATCGATTGCTCTGGGAATCCTGCTCCTGCTGCTGGTATTGATTGTGGGAATTTATCTCTGGAAGCATCAGCGATTCGGTTTTTATGCTTCCGGCGGCCCTTTGTCGGAAAACCAGGCGAAATACGACGTTACCTATTACGACCTTCATCTCCTGGTTAATTCCCGGGAAAGAACGCTGGCGGGTTTTACGGATGTGGTTGTCCGTTCGTTGGTGGATGGTCTGGACCGCCTCGAACTGGATTTAATCGACAATTTCAAGGTGCGGCGGGTGAGCAATCAGGATTCCGCGACTTTGTCATTTAAACACGATGACGACAAATTGTGGGTGGACCTGTTGGAACCCGCCCGGAAAAACCAGATTGTGGCGCTGCGCGTATTTTACCGGGGCAAGCCACCGGTGGCAATTCGACCACCCTGGATTGGCGGGGTAAACTGGTCGAAGGACTCCCGGGGGAATGACTGGATCGGGCTATCCTGCCAGAGTGAGGGCGCCAAAATTTGGTTCCCCTGCAAAGACCATCCCTCCGACAAACCGGACAGCGCCGGGATTCACATCACCGTACCGGTCCCCTATTTTTGTGCCTCGAACGGATTGTTAGAGAAGGTGGACACCACCGCCAATGGTTGGTTGACTTACCACTGGAAAACCCGCTACCCCATTAACAACTACAACATCAATTTCAGCATCGGGATTTACGAGAAAGTAGAGAGACCACATGTAACCCTGCAGGGGGACACCATGCCGGTGGTGTTTTACTATTTGCCGGAACATCGCGAGAAAGCGGATTTTCATATCGACATGGCGGTGGACATGCTAAAAACCTATCGAAAATTCTACGGGGAGTACCCGTTTTGGAAAGAAAAATTCGGTCTAGTGGAGGTGGATTACCTGGGAATGGAGCACCAGACCATTAACGCTTACGGGAACAAATTCCGCTACACCACCATTGCGGGACAAAAATTCGACTGGTTAATGCTCCACGAAATGGGGCACGAGTGGTGGGGCAACAAGGTCAGCGTCAAAGACTGGGCGGACTTCTGGATTCATGAGGGAATTTGCACTTACGGCGAGGCGCTTTTCCGCCTGGCCAAATTTGGGGAAGAGCAGTATCATCGGAAGATGCGTTCCATTATGAAAGGAGTGCAAAACCGCAGCCCCATGATACCCAAGCGGAACGCCACCTCGCAGGAAGCTTACCAGGGTGACATTTACTACAAAGGCGCAGCGCTGATGCATTCCCTACGTTTCTGGCTGGGAGACTCTCTCTTTTTCGACCGCCTCTGGCATTTTGCCAACGATTCCGCCTACACTTACCGGAATCTGGTGACCACCGACGATTTTTTAAAGCTTTTTTGCGCCGGGCAGGACAGCGATCTGGTGAACTACCTTGAAATGTTCCTGTACACCACCCGGCTGCCGGAGGTGCGGGTGGATTCTCTGGGAGAGAAAACCTACCGCCTTTCCGTTCCCAACATCGACTTCCGTATGCCCCTGGAGGTTGAGCTGGGAAATCGCATCGATACCCTTCGCCTGGGACCGGAGCCGGTGGTGGTGGAGGCGGACTCTTTCCCACGGGTGGATCCCCGCCACTGGTATTTAATCCGGGAAGGGAAACGTCACCCAAAAGGAAGGGCTGCTTTTTAAAAATCAACTTTCCGTTAAAGTGAAATCCGTCAGTGCGGATAATAAAAATAACGGGTAAATTGCCGGGTAGATCAGGATGATGAGTGAATTTTTGTTTTTACCATAGGGAGGTGACATGTTGTTGGGCTGGCTTTATTTAATTCTTTCACTCCTCATGGGGATTTCTTCCATGATCATGATGCGTCCATCCGCCCGCATGAGTGTCCGGGCACTCGGTTTAATCATCGGATTTTTAGCCGCCGGCATTGCCCTGAAAGCTCAGGTGCTCCTCGCCCATTAAATTCGAATCCCTCTCCTTGCCGGAAGCGTTTCCTTCGCTTCAAAAGCGTTTTACTCCCTTTTCGTTGTAGAATATTCTGCAATATTGGAGACATTCTCCATATTATTCTCCAACGTTTCGATTTTGATGATTGTCAGCAACGTTCTAAGTTGTTGATAATCAGAAGGATGAAGTCTATTTGAAAAGGTGGCACGTTTGTTGCAATATATTAACCAGAACGAACAAAGGAGAATTACCATGAAATTACTAATCTTAGCCACCAAAAATTGTAACCACCGGAAGATTTTAGAACAGCGTTTAAATGCCCTGGGCGTCCCGTATGAGGTGAAGTATTTTGAGGAAAATCCGGATTTAATGGAAACACTGCAGTTGCAGCAGTCCCCCAACATTATCATCGACGATCAGGTGGTCTTTAAAGCCGCCCCTGGACAATCGTTACCATCGGAGGGTGAATTAGCCCGACTTTTAAACTGAACGCTTCCGGCTAATTAAACGGGGTGGGAGAGACCTCGGGTACGGTTTGCCCGATTTGAGAGCGCACGACCAAAAGGTTGTGCGTTCTATGTATTTTGGACGGCAGGGAAACGGTATTCGGGGAAAAATCGCGAATGCGGCGTATTACAGCCCTGCAACCGTCGGCCCCTGCGCAGAAAATGATTATTCCCGAATTGGACGAATGGTCACAAATGCCTCATTTTTTATTCACCCGATGAAGTAATTTGCCTGAGGTTTGTATTCATGAGCCCCCTCTAAAAAGACCCAAAAGGTTAAAAAAAATGGGGTGGGACTTTCCGTGCCCCACTCTAAAGAGCAGGGTTAATGTTAATGTTAATATTAATAATAGCTTAACAACGCTTTTTGCTATAAGGACTAATTCGATCTGACAAACTTTTCTTATTATTTTCACTTCTTCAGCTTTTAGGCTTTACCCCAATTTCTTCATTATTCCCTGCCTTCGGTGGCCCCTCTGGTTTAATCTTACTTTTTTTAGAAGACGACCTGGTGTCTTTCTGTCTTTGCGCGATTAACTGTTCTGCTTATCGTTTAGAAACTCCCGGAATTTAGCGGCGACATCCTCCGGAAACTGGTCCAACATGCTTTCCTGGTGCAGCCGTTCGAAGAAGGTGATGTCGTTGCGGTAATGCGCCCGAAAGACCGGGCGAGTAACCATTTTGAAATGGCAGGGAAAATGCCTGTACGCAACGGTGGGATTCACCGGCGGAGAGAATAGGCTGAAATTGAAGCTGTTGTGTTGTAAATAATCATAGAATCGCAAAATCTTGACCACTATCTCAGCCAGTTCCCGCAGGGTTTCTTCCGACAAATCGAGATAACTTTCTCCCCCGCCAATGATGCCGTTGATTTCGTTGAAACCCGTGGGGGCAAAAGGGGTGTACCAGAAGGTGTGAGCGGTTTCTGCTACGAAGCGGGGACCTGTTCGTTCCGCTTCTTTTAAGTCGGTCCAGAAATCTCGTCCCCGGGTCTGGTAATACTGTGCACTGGCGTCTAGCAGGCGGCGATGGAAATTGGTTGGAAAGGGATCCAGAATGGGTTGCAGGTGAGGATGCAGAATGCTGCTACCGGAAGGCAGCAGGTAATTAGCGTTGACGCTGGGGTAGAGGGGATCCGGATCGGTGGCGGCACATTTCTGAAAATATATTTGAATCGCCTTCAAGGCGTTGAGTACATGCTCAACGGTAAACTCGGAAGGGTAAATGAACAGGTCTTTGGAAAAAATACTCACTCCGCTGTAGCGGGCAAATCCGGCCAGATTGGGAAAGAGCAGGGCGCTTCCCACCGAAATACGACCTTCCGGCAGGATTTCCGGGGGCAACATGGGGGTACTGGTTTCTACTTTCCCTTCGCAAAAAAAGCAGGCGTTGGCTGCTTCCACAAATTCTTTCAAGGGATTGCCCACCGGTGTTTTGTCCAGCCCTTTCGGTTTGGTGATCCGCATGCTGTGCCCCAGAAGAGGATCGTAGCGAATCTCGATGGTATCTTCGGTGAGTTGAAAATTCTCCAGCGGATTTCGGATGCGGGCGACCACCTTTTGGCGGCGAAATTCAAGGGTGCTCATCGTCCTTGCTCCTGAATCATGGTTTTTTTCTGACCATTAAATTTATGTGTTTAAAATTGCGTCGTTCTGAAAAATACGGTATTTCGTTTAATTATTTTTTTACTATCGGCTAAAATTTTAAATATTAAATGCGCCGGATCACACCACGCGGATTTTTTGCCGGCGTGCGGCCGGGTGCACTGCTTTTCGAGAGACATTTTTCCCAGAAAACGAGGGCGAAACAAAAATTTTTTTTTGATTGATAATGTGATTCTTCTTTTTATATCTTCTTACTGTCTATTGTACTTTTTTACACATAATTAGAGCATGATCGGTTGATGGACCATTTTTAAAAACGGAAAAGGCTTACAAAACAAGCAAAAAGGAAAAATAGAGAAATGGCCATGTCACAAGAAATTGCCGCTGCAACCGCTTCCCTGGATCTAAAACCTTTAGAAAAAATTCTCAAAAAATATCGCCACAAAAAGGGTGTGATTATTCCTCTGTTGCAAGAGACGCAGAGCATTTACGGTTACCTGCCGCGGGAAGCCATTTTACGCATTGCCGAAGCGACCAGAACGGATGCCAGTCAGGTGTACGGGGTGGCCACTTTTTATTCCCAGTTTCGCCTGAAACCGGTGGGCAAGCACATTATTCGGGTGTGCCACGGCACGGCCTGTCACGTAGGCGGTGCGGAGCGAATTACGGAAGCCTGTGAGGAAGAGCTGGGCATCAAATCCGGGGAAACCACCCCGGATATGGAGTTTACCCTGGAGTCGGTGGCCTGTTTGGGTTGTTGTAGTCTGGCGCCGGTCATGATGATTGACGACGACACTTACGGACGCTTGAATGACCGGGAAACCAAGAAGATTCTCAAGAAATACAGAAAAAAGGGAGAATAAGAATATGGTCTCGTCCCCAAGCGAGAAAACGAAAATTGTGGTGGGAATGGCCAGTTGCGGAATTGCCGCGGGAGCCGGCGATGTGTACAACGCCTTGAAAGAGAAAATCGAGAAAGAGAATCTACCTATTGTGCTGGAAAAAACCGGCTGCATCGGTGCCTGTTACCGGGAACCGCTGGTGGAAGTGCAAACCCCCGGTTTGCCCACGGTGATTTACGGAGATGTTTCGGTGAAACGCCTGGAAATGATTCTGGAAAAACATGTCAAAAACGGAGAGGTACTGGCAAACTGGGTGGTAAAGGGCGAGGGGATTCACACCAGCGAAGATGCCCTGTTCGAGAAGCAAGTGCGGATTGTATTGCGTAATGCCGGGGAGATCGATCCGGAGAGGATTGAGGATTACCTGAGCCGGCAGGGGTACCAGGCGATTCGCAAAGTGCTGTTGAACATGAAACCGGAAGACGTGATCAACGAAATTCGGAATTCGGGGTTACGCGGACGGGGAGGGGCCGGTTTCCCCACCGGATTGAAATGGCAGTTTGCCCGCCAGTCTCCCGGAAAGGAAAAATACATCATCTGCAACGGAGACGAGGGGGATCCCGGGGCGTTTATGGACCGCAGCGTCATGGAAGGCGATCCTCGCAGTGTGCTGGAAGGGATGCTGATTGCGGGGTACGCCATTGGTGCGCAGGAAGGGTTTATTTACGTCCGGGCGGAATATCCCCTGGCGGTGAAACGTTTGCAGATTGCCATCGAGCAGGCCCGCGAGCGCGGTTTCCTGGGAAAACGGATTCTGGGTACGAACTTTTCTTTCGACATTTCTTTGAAACTGGGCGCCGGCGCGTTTGTGTGTGGGGAAGAAACCGCCCTCATCGCCAGCATCGAGGGAAAACGCGGCATGCCGCGGTTGCGTCCGCCGTTTCCGGCCGTCAAAGGGCTGTGGGGAAAACCTACCAACATCAATAATGTGGAAACGTTTGCAAATGTGCCCTGGATTATTTTGAACGGCGCCAAAAAGTTTGCTGCCCTGGGTACAGAGAAGAGCAAAGGCACCAAGGTGTTTGCCCTGGCCGGAAAGATCAAGCGCGGCGGCATGGTGGAGGTACCCATGGGAATTTCGCTGCGCGAGGTCATTTTCGATATCGGGGGCGGCATTGCCAACGATCGGGAGTTTAAAGCAGTTCAGTTGGGCGGTCCTTCCGGGGGCTGTGTGCCCGCCAATCTGCTGGATACCCCGGTGGATTACGAGTCGCTGAACCAGACCGGCGCCATCATGGGTTCCGGTGGCATGGTGGTAATGGACGACCGCACCTGCATGGTGGACGTGGCGCGTTTCTTCTTGAATTTCACCCAGGAAGAGTCCTGTGGTAAGTGCACCTTCTGCCGCCTGGGAACCAAGCGCATGCTGGAGATACTGGAGCGAATTACTCGCGGCGAAGGAAAACCGGAGGATCTGGACAAGCTGGAAAAACTGGCTTACAACATCAAAAAAGGCTCTCTTTGTGGCCTGGGACAGACCGCTCCCAATCCGGTGCTGACCACCCTGAAATATTTCCGGGACGAGTACGAGGCCCACATTTTCGAGAAACGCTGTCCGGCCAAGAGTTGCCGCGACCTGATTGGCTATCGGGTGATTCCGGAAAACTGCACCGGTTGTACCCTTTGCGCCCGGGTTTGTCCGGTGAATGCCATTTCCGGTGAACGCAAGCAGGTACACTACATTAACCCGGAGATTTGCACTCGTTGCGGCGCCTGCTACGAGGTGTGTAATTTCGACGCCATTGAAGTGTTTTCGCCGGTGGAATTAGCGGAAACCGTGGACGAATAAATCGTTTGGGAAAAAGAAAATTGCAATAAAAAACGAATCCTGGAAAGTACAGGGAGAACCTCATGAGCAAGGTACAAATCACCATAGATGGTAAACTGGTTATTGCCGATACCGATCAGACGATTTTGCAGGTGTGTCGGGAACAGGGGATCGATATTCCGACCTTAT
>JAJRXE010000421.1 GCA_024276455.1 Calditrichota bacterium | reverse complement strand
CCGCCAGGGCAATATCGGTCAACAGGGCGGTAAAAGCACCGGTGGCGTAAGGGTGCTTGCGCTCCTGTTCAATAATATGACGGTTTAAAGTCATGACAAATTTACTCATCCTTCTCTCCCGATTATTTTTCTTTCCAGTCTTTAACCGTGAAATCCCTCCCACAAAATATTTGAACGTGGGAAATGGACTCCCCTGCCTTTCATTCACCAACCTTCGAAAAGGGAAAAGCCAATTCCGGGTTTCCGCCTGCAATCTGGTCAGGGGCTTTCCGGCTTAACGGACCATCAGCACCGGTACGTTGGCTTTGCGAGTTACCTGAATCGTGGTGCTACCCAGAATGGCCTCCCGAATCCGCGAATGACCGTAAGCTCCCAGAATAATCAAATCCAGCTTTTTCTCCTGCGAGATGGCTACAATCCGTTCCGCCGCATCGCCGGTTTCCAGCTCAAATTCCAGTTTGGGAATTTCATAAGCCTTCAGATATTCCCGGGCTTCCTCCAGAATGGCCTCTCCTTCTTCGGGAGACGAACTGACCGTGACCACCTGCAGCGGCAATTTCAGCGTGGAGGCGAAAAAGGCTGCCCACCCCAGCGCCTTGTTAGAATTCACACTTCCGTCGTACGAGGCTAACAATTTCTTCAACGGGCGGTATTCCTTCTGACTGACAAAAATGGGTTTAATGCACAAACGGGACACCGCCTCCAGCGTCGCTCCCAGAATTTTGTCGCTCCAGCGGGCAAACTCCCCCCGCGCCCCCATTAGCACCAGGTCCACCAGACGCGCCTTCTCGCAAATAATGTCCACCGGATTTCCACTTTCTTTCTCCAGGGTAAAACTCAATTTCTCTTTCTTCAAAATGTCTTCCGTCTTCTGCAAAATCTGGTTGGCTTTCTCTTCCAGCAACTTTTGCGACTCTTCCTGGTAACCGGAAGACGGAATAATCGGAGCAAAACCTTCTACGCCCACCGTAACCGCCCATTCAAAAATCCGCACGTCAATCACCGTAAGGACCCGCAGGTGCGCGTTAAATTTTTTTCCGAAATAAATGGCATAGCGCAACACCGTTTCGGTGTAAGCAGACCCATCGATGGCCACTAATATGGATTTGACCATTGCGACCTCTTATTTTTCGTGTATTTAACGCATTTTACAAAAATTTAACCGGATTATCAACCTTCGTTTGATTTTACCGCCCCGGATGCGCCTTTTTTCATTTTTTTACCTCTGGGGAGAAGCGGTTCGCCGCCCCGGATTTCTTTTTCGAGCTGCCTCCAACCCTACGGTCGCACGCGGATGTACTTCTCCGGCGCCTGCCAGGGACTGACCCTGCCAATAACCGCCGCCTGCTGGACGCCGGAATCCCGCAGTCGACGGACCAGCTCCTGCGCTTCCGCCTCCGGAAGTGCAAACAACAGCCCGCCGGAAGTTTGAGCGTCGTTCAACATCACCCGCTGAATCGGAGAAACCTGCGGATCGTACTCCACCGCCGGCTGAACGAACTGCTCGTTGTCGCGGGTACCGCCCGGCACCACTCCTCCGGTGGCTAATTCCTCCACTCCCGGTAAAAACGGAATGCGACCGTATTCCAGAATGGCCGTTGCCCCGGAGGCCTTCATCATTTCCAGCAGATGCCCCAGCAGTCCAAAACCGGTCACATCCGTGCAGGCGGAAACGGGAAACGCTCGGGCCACCTCGGCAGCGGTTTTATTCAACGCCGCCATAGTGTCAATCAGTTGCTCAATTTGCCCCAGGGTCAACATTCCCCGTTTTAAGGCGGTGGAAAGAATTCCCGTTCCAAGCGGCTTGGTCAGAACCAGGGCGTCCCCGGCCCGGGCCGTCCGGTTAGTAAGTATTTTCTCCGGGTGAACCACACCGGTCACGGCCAGCCCAAACTTGGGCTCGTTGTCTTCCACTGTGTGGCCGCCAATAATGCTCACCCCAGCTTCCGCGGCTTTGTCCTGCGCCCCGCGGAGAATTTCTTCCAGCACGCTCATCGGAAGCCGCTCGCTGGGAAAACCCACCACATTCAGGGCAAACTGCGGTGTGCCGCCCATGGCATAAATGTCGCTGAAAGAATTGGCCGCTGCAATGGCTCCAAAAGCGTAGGGGTCGTCCACGATGGGAGTGAAAAAATCCACCGTTTGCACCACCGCCAGCTCCTCACTCAATCGGTACACCGCCGCATCATCGGCAGTGTCCAATCCCACCAGAACCTTCTCGTCCTTGCTTCCTGGCAGCTTGCGCAGCACCTCTTCCAATAACTGAGGGCGCAGTTTGCAGGCACAGCCCATTCCGTGGGTGTAGTGGGTTAGCTTCACACCCCCTCCGGTGGTGTCCAGATAAACGGTGGCGGGTTCCCGGGGACGCAGCCTTTCCACCGTTCCGGTAATTTCTTCCAGAGCGCGGTCGATTTCTTGCGCGGTGGTGAAGCGCCCCACTGAGAAACGAATGGTTCCCATGGCGTACTCCAGAGGCACCTGCATGGCCTGTAACACGGTGGACACGTCAATCTGATCGCTGTGACAGGCGGCTCCTGCCGAGGCCGCCACCTGCTCCAGTTCCGCCAGAATGGTGTTCGCTTCCAGATTGCGGAAGCTGATGCTGGCGGTGTTGGGCAGGCGCTCTTCCGGATGTCCGTTCACCCGCACCTCTTCAAAACGCTCCAGCAGCCCTTTTTCCAGCCGGTCGCGCATCTGTTGCAGGTGCTGCTGGTATTCCGGTAAATGCTCGCTCACCAGCTCGCAGGCTTTCCCCAATCCCACAATTCCCAGTACATTTTCCGTGCCCGCCCGGCGGTTCAGCTCGTGATTTGCCCCGTGAATCAATTTGCCAATTTCCAGCCCGGAACGAATGTACAACACGCCCACCCCTTTGGGCGCGTACAGTTTGTGTCCGGCTACCGAGAGTAAATCCACCCCCAACTCCGGAACAGTAACCGGAATCTTCCCCACTGACTGGGCACAATCGCTGTGGACCAGCACCCCGTGGCGGTGAGCAATCTCCGCAATTTCGGCAATCGGTTGAATGGTGCCCACCTCGTTGTTGGCGTGCATGATGCTCACCAAAATAGTCTGAGGTGTAATATTCGCTTCCAGTTCCTGCGGATCCACTCGCCCGTACTCGTCCACCGGCAAATAGGTCACCCGGAAGCCTCTGCCTTCCAGGTAACGGCACACCTCAATCACCGCCGGGTGCTCAATGGCGGAAGTAATAATGTGGTTCCCTTTCTGGCGAAAAGCTTCCGCCACGCCTTTAATGGCAAAATTGTTGGATTCCGATCCGCCGGAAGTGAAAACCACTTCTTCCACCCGGCACTGCAACATTTCCGCCACCTGTTTTCGGGCTTTTTCCACCGCCTTTCGGGTGGTGGCACCGTAAACGTGGCTGCTGGAAGGATTCCCGAAATGTTCCCGCAGAAAAGGTAACATGGCCTCCGCCACCCGGGGATCGATCGGCGTGGTGGCATTGTAGTCCAGATAAATTGGTTGGTTCATCTTCCCCCTCAGTTACATTCGTTAATGTTGAGTCAAGACGCGCGGCCATTGCCGCCCCATCATTTATCCGTGTTAAGAAACATCGTGCCGGGAGCGGCGCGAAATGGAAAACTTGGGTTCTACTTTGATGGAAATGCGATTGATGGTCGGGAAATGGCGCCTCAAAAACTGCTGGCAGTGCTTTTTCAAATTCTCCTCTTCTCCGGATTGCGCATCGGCCGCAATCACCAGATCGAAAGCCACATCCAGTTCCGATTCCTTCCCGAATAAACGCAAGTCATGAAAGCCAAAACAGGAGGGATGTTCCTGGCAGAATTCCCGGATTTTAGCTTCCACCGTACGATAAAAGGGAGTCCGCTCCATCACCGGGTCCACATGTACCGTAACGTAGGCGTTGAGTTTCTCGCGCAGCTGCTGATTCACCTCCTCGGAAATTCGATGGGCTTCTTTCAAAGAAAGCGAATCATCGACCTCGATATGAAGCGAAATAATCAGCTGATCGCCGTAATGATGAATGATGATGTCGTGAATACCCCGTACTCCCGGATAGGCCAGGGTAATGTCTTCCAACCGGGAAACCACCGATTCGTCCGGGGCGGTTCCCAGCAAATGGTCAATGGGGGTTTTGGCAATCACATAAGCGGTGTACAGGATGTAAAGAGCAATTAACAAACCAATCGGACCGTCCAGATAGGGAAAATTAAAGCTGCTGAAGAGAAACGAAATGATCACCAGCAGGGTGGAAATGGCGTCCTGATGATGGTGCCAGGCATCCGCCTGCAGGGTAGCCGAATCGATTCGAGAAGACACCCGACGGGAATAAATCGCCATTGCTTCTTTAAATAGAAT
>JAJRXE010000420.1 GCA_024276455.1 Calditrichota bacterium | reverse complement strand
GGCCGCCGAAGTGGCGGATGTGCTGCAGATTCCAGCTTTTTTGTGCCGCCAAACCGATTTATTGCTGGCGGCGGGCCGTACCGGAAAGGTTGTCAATATTAAAAAGGGACAGTTTCTGGCGCCGGAAGATATGCAAAAAGCGGCCGAAAAGGTGGCTTCCACCGGCAACGAACGGATTCTCCTTACAGAACGGGGCACCACGTTTGGGTACCACAATTTGGTGGTGGACATGCGGGCGCTGGTAATCATGCAGAAAACCGGGTTCCCGGTGGTGTTCGATGCCACCCACAGCGTCCAACTGCCGGGGGGACTGGGAACCGCTAGCGGGGGGCAACCGGAGTTTATTCTTCCGTTAGCCCGGGCGGCCGTGGCCACCGCCGCGGTGGACGCCGTGTTTATGGAGGTGCATCCGGAGCCGGAAAAAGCCCTGAGCGATGCGGCTTCCCAGCTGCCCCTGAAAAATTTCCGGGGGACGGTGAAGCAATTGGTCGAAATTTACCAATTAGTACGTTCGATGTGAAAAGACGCAAACAATAAAGATGAGCGAAAGAATGGAACTGAAATATCAGATCAGTGAAGAATTTGCCGAACGGGCACGGAAAGTGGAAGTGATTTTAATGGATTGCGATGGGGTATTGACTGCCGGAGAGATTGTGTACGACAGCCATGGTGTGGAGATTAAGCATTTCAATGCCCACGATGGTCTGGGAATAAAAATGGCCAGGCTGGCCGGTTTGAAAACCGGAATCATCTCCATGCGAGACAGCGGCACGATTCGCACCCGGGCCCAGGAGCTGGGGTACGACTTTCTTTACCTGGGTCGCATGGATAAATGCACCGCTTTTGCCGATCTGTCGAAAAAACTCAATCTGGAACCGGAAAAATTCTGCTTTGTGGGTGACGATTTGCCAGATGTTCCGGTGATGCAATTGGTCGGGTTACCGGTAGCGGTGCAAAATGCGGTGGACATTGTAAAGCAGCAGGCATTTTATGTGACCCAAAAAAAGGGTGGAGAGGGAGCCATTCGGGAAGTTGTGGAGTTAATTCTTTATGCCCGGGGAAGCCTGGAGGAGAGTATTGAGAAAATTTGGCAGGTGAATCAGTGAACGCCCTGGAATGGGGTGAACAGGTCCCCGGATTTGGGGTAAATTTTCTTCGGCAAGGAGTCAGCAAAGGAGCGTGATGATGTCCGATAAAACGAACCCGGACGATTCTCTGGATGTGGCGTATCGGGTGATTGATCAGGAGATTGAGGCGTTAAAAAAATTACGCCGCTCTCTGGACGAAAATTTCCAGAAGGCGGTGGAGCTGATTCTCTCGCGGCCCGGACGGGTGATTGTAACCGGGCTGGGAAAGTCCGGAGCCATTGGACGCAAAATTGCCGCCACCATGGCTTCCACCGGTACCGCTTCTTATTTTTTGCATGCTTCGGAAGGGCTTCACGGCGATCTGGGTATTGTTCACAAAGACGATGTGGTAATCTGCCTATCCAAGAGCGGGAATACCGATGAACTCAATGTGTTGTTGCCGGTGTTTCACAAGCTGGGCGTTCCCATCATTGCGATTACCTCTAATCTGGACTCGGTGTTGGCCAAGCACAGTCAGGTGGTGCTGAATATTGGCGTGCGGGAAGAAGCCTGTCCGCACGATCTGGCCCCGACTTCCAGTACTACTGCCATGGTGGTGTTGGGCGATGCCCTGTCCATCGCCTTGCTGGAGAAACGACATTTCACGCGGGAAGATTTCGCCTTTCTTCATCCGGCGGGATCGCTGGGGCGCCGCCTGCTCATCCGGGTGGATGACCTGATGGAAACCGGCGAGCGGGTGCCTTATGTTGCTCCGGAAGCCAAAATGAAAGAGGCGGTTTTGCAAATGGCTTCCAAGCGCGGCATCTGTATGGTGGTTAATCCCCAAATGCGTATTCTGGGGGTCATCACCACCGGCGATTTAAACCGATTGGTGGAGCGAACGGAACATTTTTTCCATATTCCAGTAACCGAGGTGATGAATCCGAATCCGAAGATTATTCGTTCCAAAACGCTGGCTTACACAGCGTACAAGAAAATGGAAGAATACCGGATTATTGCCATGCCGGTGATTGATGAGGACGAAAAGCTGATTGGAGTGATTCACTTGCACGATATAATGCGGGCTGGAATTTTTTAAGGCGGAAAGGCGACGCGAAGATGAGAATAAACATGAAAACGGGACGTTTCGTTGCCTGGGTGGGAATTGCCGTTCTGCTGGGGGGACTCCTCTGGGTGCAGTGCAGTTCGCCCCAGCAGGAAGGGGCCACGGAAGAGAAGAAAAAAGTGGAATTTCCGGATCAGGAAAGCTGGGAATCCACCGTGACTATTACTCAGGACGGACGCATGGTGGCAGAAGTGTGGG
>JAJRXE010000419.1 GCA_024276455.1 Calditrichota bacterium | reverse complement strand
AGGGTTGAAGATCGGGTGCCGTGGGCGGGGGAGTAAAAATGTTGGAGATTTTGGCGTAGCGGTTGTCCACTTTGCCTTCCAGGTATTCAATGTGTACCTGTCGATCGCCCTCGTTCTTGTAAATTTTCGCCCGGAGTTGATTCAATGGGGGAATAACCGAGGCAAACTGCAACGAACCGTTGTAGATTTCCAGCGATCCGGCACTGAATTCCGGGCGTTCCCGGCTCCCCGTTAAATGGATTTTTAACTGCCCCACGCAGTCGGGATTCTGGAAGAAATCGATCAGATTGGGTAGCTCTGCCAGAATGTTGCCGTCTGCTTCCAGATGCAAGTCCATGGTGCCGCGGGGATTCACCGGTAACCATCCGTACCCCTTAATGTTGTACAGGCGTTTGTTCTGGAAAGAAAAATCACGGATTCTGATGATGTGCTTTTCGAAATCGATGAGCTTGGCCGGTGGCGGAATGGAATCTTCCAGGGTAGCGACAATCCTGTCAAAAGGCCGTTCCAGCAACACGCCTTTTTCCAGGGTTAAATTGCCCCGGATTTTGGGACGGTCAAAATTTCCTTCCAGGGTAAGCTGGTAGGAGAAATTCCCTTTCATTAATTTGGAATTTTTGAAAAGGGTGGCCGCCAGGAAGTTGCTTTCGATGTCTTTCCCGGAAAAATGCGCTAAAAGCGAGTCGGTTAATATGTTCCAGCGAATATCAGCCTGAAGAATGGGTTGATTGTTCAATTTAATCTGGGAGTCGGTAATGCGCAGGTGGTTGTTCTCTAATTTACCCGCGATGTTTGCCGTGTAATAGCCATTCTGGTTAATGATGAAATCGTTTGCTTCGATTTTAAAATCGATTTTCGGAGCTTGATTGGTGCCGGCAATGGTCATCTCTCCCGAAAAAGTTCCCTCTTGAATGGCTTCGTAAAACCGGGTGTTGACCCCTACATATTGGCGCAGGGGGATGTTCTCGAAGCGGAATTTCCCGCTGAAAGGTGCTTCTTTGCCGGAGGAAATGACAATGTTTCCGTTGACCATGTGTGGGGAGTTCAACGAAACGATCACATGGTCTTTTTTGTCCACCAGCTCCACCCGTCCTCCAATCCGGCGCGGCGAGGTCTGGAAGACAAAATTCCCCTTAAATTTTAATCCTGTCTGGAAGAGCTTAACGGCGGCGCCCTGAAAGGAGAACAACACGTTGCCGCTGTGGCGATCTAAAAAATTTACTTTGCCGCTCAGGTAGTTAATCGGTCCGGAAAAGTAAAAGTCGGAGCGGAACCGCTTGGAGAGCCACTGAACAACCGCCAGGGTGCTCAGAGAATCGAACGGAACATTTTTCACTTCCAGAATGTCGAAAGTCGGATCGTCCCATAAGTTCGAAACCTCGGCATGGAAGCTCCAATTGTTGGGATAAGTCTCCACGCTTTCTAAAGTAATATAATCGTCCACCAGGGTGTAGCGAGTGCGAGCCGTGAGCAGGGTGTCTTGATTGTGATACACAAAACCTTTTACCACGCCGCCAAAGGTCAGGGTGGGAAAATTGCCCTGAAAAGTAGTCTGGTACACCATCTGGCAGTTGTTAAGCCGGTCCAGAATCTGCAATGCTTCTGCTCCCAACTGGGCGGTACTGGTCAGGT
>JAJRXE010000030.1 GCA_024276455.1 Calditrichota bacterium | reverse complement strand
GTACACGTACACCGTCAGCACCGGGCCGAAGATTTCTTCTTCCATGGTGCGGAACCTGGGATTGGTCGTCACGGCGATAGTCGGTTCAATGAAGTAGCCCACGCTGTCGTCGTAACCGCCACCGTAAATAATTTCCGCTTCGTTGGATCTTTTGATGTATTCGATGTACTCGGTAATGGTGGTGAAGGCGTTGCGGTCAATTACAGCGTTCATGAAATTGGTGAAGTCTTCCACATCGCCCATTTTCACCGTTTTCAGTTGTTCCAGCAAATAATCTTTCAGCTTGGGCCAGAGGCTGCGGGGAATGTAAGCGCGGGAAGCCGCCGAGCATTTTTGTCCCTGATATTCGAAAGCACCTCGGATGAGCGCCACGCCCAATTCTTCAATGTTGGCGCTGGCATGAGCAAACACGAAGTCCTTCCCGCCGGTTTCCCCCACAATACGGGGGTACCATTTGTACTTGCGGATATTCTCGCCTACCATGCGCCACATGGTCTGGAAGGTGTTGGTACTACCGGTGAAGTGGATGCCCGCCAGCTCGGGATTGCTCAGCACCGGATTACCCACCGATCCGCCGGGACCGGGAATAAAGTTAATCACTCCGTCCGGCAAGCCGGCTTCCTGGAACAGTTTCATCAGGTAATAGGCGGAGTAGACCGCACTGGAGGCCGGTTTCCAGAGCACCACATTGCCCATCAGCGCCGGAGAAGTGGGCAGATTGCCGGCAATGGAGGTGAAGTTGAAGGGCGTTACCGCAAAAATGAATCCTTCCAGCGGACGGTGTTCCATGCGGTTCCAGGTGCCCAGCGGCGAGTAGGGCGGTTGTTCTTCGTAGATTTTGGTGGCGTAGTAGGAATTGAAACGGAAGAAATCCACCAGCTCGCAGGCGGAGTCGATTTCGGCCTGAAAGACGTTTTTACTCTGCCCCAGCATGGTGGCGGCGTTCAGGGTGTAGCGCCAGGGACCCGCTAATAATTCAGCCGCTTTCAGGAAAACCGAGAGACGGTCTTTCCAGGGCATGCGACTCCAGGTTTTGTGGGCTTCCCGGGCAGCGTCCACCGCCATCTGCACCTCTTTCTCGCCCGCCTGGTGGAAATGACCAATCACTTTCTGGTGGTTATGGGGTAAGATGCATTTCCCCATTTTGCCGGTTTTCACCTCTTTCCCACCAATAATCAGGGGAATTTCGATTTCCTGATTACGCAGTTCGGCCAGTTTCTCTTTCAATTTCTTACGGTCTTCCGTTCCCGGCGCGTAACTGCGAATCGGTTCGTTGGGGGGTAAGGGAAGATAATATTTTGCATTCGGCATATTTGACCTCCTCAGTTTATCTAAAAAGTAAGTGCTATTGACTTTAAGATTAAATGTAAGGGATTTCACAAAAAATGTCAATTTATTTAGAAAGTTGTGTGCCGGTGCGAGGATTGAAAGGGGTGACATGTTGGAGGCCGGGAGGAGAAAAGGAATCCCTTCTTGCGCGGAAGAAGAAAATTGTCACTTTTATTTCGAAATAATCATCTTTAATTTGGAAAATTGAGAAGAAACGGTGCCCACGCCGCACCAGGACAGGGATTGGAGGGCTTGAGAGGGGAAGTAAAAAGCAAAACGGAGGATCGGACCAATGGCTCAGTCTTCGCCAACCGTGCACATCGACAAGAAAATGCAAAAAATTCTGCTCCTTTTCCAGAAAACGGAAATTACCGAATACCACATTTACAATAGACTTTCCCGTCGAATGAGCGGGCAAAATGCGGAAGTGCTGGAGCATATTGCCAAAGACGAGTTAAAACACTACCACCAGTGGAAGCGCTACACCGGAATTGAGGTAAAACCCGCAAAATTAAAGATTCTGTTCTATTTGTTAGTGAGCCGAATATTCGGGATTACCTTCGCTATTAAAATGCTGGAAAAAGGGGAAGAGAAAGCCGAGAAGCACTACGGCGAGATTATTGATGAAATTCCCGAGGCGGCGGCGATTCTGGAAGAAGAACAAAACCATGAGGCCCAATTGATTGAGATGATTGATGAAGAGCGAATTGAATACATCGGTTCGATGGTTCTGGGGTTGAATGATGCCCTGGTGGAGTTAACCGGTGCCCTGGCCGGATTGACCCTGGCATTACAGAATATTCGCTTGATTGGTATTGCCGGTTTAATCACCGGAATTGCCGCTTCGCTTTCCATGGCGGCCTCGGAATATCTTTCCCAGAAATCGGAGAAGGAGAGCAAGGATCCTTTGCGAGCTTCTTTTTACACCGGCATTGCCTACATTTTTGCAGTACTGTCTCTGGTGATTCCTTATTTTGTGCTGGAGAATTATTATCTGGCGCTTTTGTTCACCCTGTTGATTGCGGTGGGGATTATTTTCATTTTCAGTTTTTTTGTGGCGGTGGTAAAGGAGATTACGTTTGCCAAATTTTTCTGGGAGATGGTGATTATTAGCATGGGAGTGGCAGGGATTTCTTTCCTGATCGGATTGCTGGTGCGAACGTTTTTACATATTGAGGTGTGACCGAGTCGAACTCGGCGGGCGGGGAAAGGGCGTTTAACGCCCTTTCTTCTAAAAGGCCCTTAAGGGCCTTCGGGGCGAAAGGCCGTTAACGGCCTTAGCACCCCCGGATTGACCGCCCTGTGTTTCGCATTCGCTCACACAATCCTTCTCCGCGGAAAAAACCAATTCAGCCCGCCCGGAAAATGGGGTGAAAACGGACAGGCCGGTGGGTGCACCGGCAAGCTTAGAGGTCCGTTCAGGATTTATCGAACTGAAAAGAAAGATTCTGATTTTCGGCAGCATTCACAGCCCGGGAGGTCTTTGGTAGTAAATCCTGCAGGGTTAAATTCTCCAGCACCCCGTCCACCGCTTTCTGCAGTAACAACCACACCGAACGCACCGAGCAATCCAGCGAATGCAGACAAAGCTGCAGTAAGCCGGAATGATCCTCGCAAAAATCCTGCGAATACAGCTTGCCTCCCAGAGCGTAAATAACGTCTTTCAACAATATCTGATCAGCAGGAACAGCCAGGGTGTAGCCGCCCTCTTTTCCGCGCACGCTGTTAATGAACCCAGCCAGGCGCAGTAAACGACAAAGTTTGGCAGCGTAGTGTGGAGAAATTCCTTCCTTCTCGCTAATTCGGGAGATCGTCATTCCCTCCGAATTAGCGTTTAAAGCAATTTGAAGAAGAATGCGTAATCCGTACTCTTCCTGGGCTGTGATTTTCATATTCTTCCAGATTTTTGTTTAAGCCGACACCACCAATGAGTTGAGCAATTTCCTCCAGCGGAATTTTTACGCCGTGGGGGCGCAAGAAAAATGTTCCAACCGCATCGGTGGCAACATTATTCAAAATCCCTCAATTTCCCTGGTACTTCGGTAAATGAGAACTACACACAATCGTGAATTCCAGCTGATCGTAAATTTCCGGCGGAATCGAAGGGCCGGAACGGGTACAGAAATGGTCGAACAGTTGACGCAGAATGTCCCCGATCTCTTCGGCTCCTTTGTCAACCAGATCCTTTCGCTGCATATGAAAGAGTAATTCACCGTTGCGGAACAGCGAAATCGTCGGTGAAGAGGGCATAAACCGGTCTAAATATTTTTGGCGCAGATGTTCGACCGCCAGTTTGTCCATGCCAGCAAAAGCAGTGACCAGGCGATCCGGGATAACGGTGTGCTGGAGGGCATAGGCCACGCCCGGACGAACTCCGCCCGCGGCACACCCGCACACGGAATTTACCACCAGCAGGGTGTACTGATTATCCTGAACATTCAGAACCCGCTCAATGGCTTCCGGAGTCACGACTTCCTCAAAACCGACCGCCGTCAATTCGTCCCGCATGTACTGCACCGCCGCGGGATCGTAGGTCGGACGGTAGCGAGGATCGTCCGGATTGTATCTATACATAAATCACCTCGTATTTTCGTTAAAAGGGGTTATTAATTATTCTACCGGGAAACCCCGTTACATGAATCCCAGTTCCAGCTTGGCTTCATCACTCATCATATTGGGATTCCAGGGGGGCTCCCACACCAGCTCTACTTTCACATCTTTGACACCCTCCACCGCCTTGACAGCCGCTTCCACATGTCCCGGCAGACTTCCTGCCACCGGACAGGCCGGCGAAGTGAGAGTCATTTTAATATACACGTTATTTTCCGGGTCAATTTGCAAATCGTACACCAGACCCAGTTCCCAGATATCCACGGGAATTTCCGGGTCGTACACGGTTTTCAGAGCCTGAATGATCCGCTGCTCCAATTCACTGCGAGTTTTATCTTCTGCCATGATATGGTTCCATTGTTTTGATTAACTTTCGTTTTTACCCTTACAACGTTTTCTCCAGACGTTCTTTCAAAAGATTGTCCAGCTTCTCTTTAATTTCCGGTAATCCAATCTTGTCGAACACATCGGCGGCAAAGGCGTAACGCAGCATCACGTGGGCCTCTGTTTCCTCAATGCCCCGCTGTCGCAGGTAAAAAAGGGCGTCCTCGTCCAGCTGGCCGATGGTGGCTCCGTGCGAACATTTCACATCGTCTGCAAAAATTTTAAGCTGAGGTTTGGTGTCAATTTCCGCCTCTTTGCTAAGTAACAGGTTCTTGTTGGACTGAAACGCATTGGTTTTCTGGGCATTGCGGTGGACGTAGATCGTTCCGCTGAACACCCCGCGTCCCCGATCAGTCAGAATTCCCTTGTACATCTCGTTGCTGTCGCAGTAAGGTTTCAGGTGGTTAATGTTCGTGTGGTTGTCAATGTGCTGCCGCTCCGTCGCCAGGTAAAAACCGTACAAATGGCTCTCGGAATTCTCCCCGTCCAGATCCACCGTTAAATTGTTGCGTACCAGTAAGCCTCCCAGATCGATGGAAACTGCGTGGTAGTGACTATTGTTTTTTTGTACCACCCGGGTGGTTGTTACCCGGAACGATTGTCGGCTGTCGTCTTGAATTTTAATATGCTGGAGTCGGGCTCCGTCTTGTAAGACGATTTCCGACGCTTGATTGTAGAAATAGGCCGAATCGTTTAAGAAGTTGTGTGTTTCCAGAATGGTGGCCTGACTGTTTGCTCCCAGGACGAACAGGTAGCGCGGATTAGCCGCAAATTCCTGTCCGCCGGGATGTGCCAGATTCAACAGGTGAATCGGTTGCTCCAGGACGATGTTGGAAGGCAGGTAAACGAAAATTCCCTGCCAGGCGAACGCGGTGTTCAGGGCGGCAAACGCTTCGTCTTTGTATGCCAGGTAGCGGGCGAAATGCGGTTTAATGAGCGCCTCGTGCTGTTTGAATGCTTGAAGCAAGTCGGAAATAATGACCCCCTGGGGCAGCCGGGGAATTACCGACCATTCCGGCTGAAAACGCCCGTTTAGAAAAACTAATACGATGGATGTTTGCTCGAAATAGCGAAACCGGGCAAGGGTTTCGGCATCCACCTGTGCGGGCGGCGCTTCCAGCGAAAAACGGCGTCGGACAATCGGCTCCACACTGGTGTATTTCCATTCTTCCATCCGGATGTGGGGGAAACCCAGTTCCGCAAAGCGTTTAATGGCATTTTCCCGAAGAGCGGACAGAGGATCGCCATTTGGGGGTTGCCCTTGCGAACGCCATTGCTGAAACAATTTCAGGTACCACTCTTTGGCCTCTTGATATTCTTTTTGTGCTGTTTTCATTGTATTCTGAATTCCCTGATTTTCTTGGTTCCGAATTGATTTAAAGCGTTTGCGCGCTGGTCTGTTCTTTTTTTAGCCAGTCGTAACCGTGCTCTTCCAGGTGCAGAGCCAGCTCTTTGTCGCCGGATTCCACAATGCGACCGTCGAACAGCACATGGACGTAATCCGGTACAATGTAGTCTAACAGACGCTGGTAGTGAGTAATCACGATGAAGGCATTGTCTTTCCGGCGTAGTTGGTTAACGCCGTTAGCCACAATGCGCAGCGCGTCGATGTCCAGGCCGGAATCGGTCTCATCCAGAATGGCCAGAGAAGGATCCAGCACGGCCATCTGAAGGATCTCGTTGCGTTTTTTCTCGCCCCCGGAAAAGCCTTCATTCACCGAGCGATTGAGAAATTTCTCGTCCATTTCCACCAGTTGCATTTTTTCGCGCAGCAGATTCAAAAATGTGCGGGCATCGACGGGCGGTTCCCCCCGGTGTTCCCGCACGGCGTTCAGAGCAGTACGCAGAAACGTGGCCATGCTGACCCCGGGAATTTCCACCGGGTACTGAAAGGCCAAAAAGATTCCCTCCCGGGCGCGTTCTTCCGGAGGCATCTCCAGCAAATTTTTCCCCTTGAACCTGACTTCGCCTTCCAGCACCTCGTAACCTTCTTTTCCGGCCAGTACGTTCGCCAGCGTGCTCTTACCGGAACCGTTGGGTCCCATAATGGCATGGGTCTCGCCGGCCTTTATTTCCAGATTGATGCCTTTTAAAATTTCGTTACCTTCTACTGCCACTCGCAAATTTTTAATCGTTAACATCGAAACACGTTCTCCTGAGTTTTTAATGTTCGTTTCCCTAATTGCTTTTCAACCCACGCTGCCTTCCAGGCTGATTTCCAGCAGCTTCTGAGCCTCCACGGCAAATTCCATGGGAAGTTCCTGAAACACTTCTTTACAATACCCGTTTACTACCAGTGCCACCGCGTCTTCGGTGCTAATTCCCCGTTGGTTCAGGTAGAAAATCTGGTCTTCTCCGATTTTCGAAGTGGTGGCTTCGTGCTCCACCTGGGCGGTGGGATTCTTCACCTCCAGGTAAGGAAAAGTGTGAGCGCCACACTGGTCGCCAATAAGCAGGGAGTCGCACTGGGAAAAATTGCGGGCATTGTCTGCTCCCGGCAGCACTTTCACCAATCCGCGGTAAGAGTTGTTACTGCGTCCGGCGGAAATCCCTTTGGAAACGATGCGGCTGCGGGTGTTTTTCCCCACGTGAATCATCTTCGTGCCAGTGTCGGCTTGCTGGTAGTTGTTCGTCAACGCCACAGAATAGAATTCGCCTTCGGAATTGTCCCCTTTCAAAATCACGCTGGGATATTTCCAGGTGATGGCCGAGCCGGTTTCCACCTGGGTCCAGGAAATCTTGGAATTATCGCCCAGGCAAATCCCCCGCTTGGTCACAAAATTGTAAATCCCTCCTTTTCCTTCCTCGTCGCCGGGGTACCAGTTTTGCACGGTGGAATATTTGATTTCGGCGTCTTTGTGGGCAATCAGTTCCACCACCGCCGCATGAAGCTGATGTTCATCCCGCATGGGCGCCGTGCATCCTTCCAGGTAACTCACGTAAGCGCCTTCGTCGGCAATAATCAGCGTGCGTTCAAATTGTCCGGTGTTGGCCGCGTTGATCCGAAAGTAGGTGGACAGTTCCATGGGGCACCGCACTCCCTTGGGAACGTACACGAACGAACCGTCGCTGAACACCGCCGAATTAAGAGCAGCAAAAAAATTGTCACCCGGCGGCACCACCGAACCAAGATATTTCTTGATTAAATCGGGATATTTTTGAATCGCCTCCGAAATGGGGCAGAAGATGATTCCCAGTTTTTCCAGCTCCCCTTTAAACGTGGTGGCAATGGAAACACTGTCCATCACGGCATCTACCGCCACTCCCGCCAGTCGTTCCTGTTCCTCCAGCGGAATCCCCAGTTTGTCAAACGTCTCTTTTATTTTTGGATCGATTTCATCCAGACTTTTGGGACGCTTCTTTTGCTTCGGAGCGGCGTAGTAATACTGGTCCTGGTAATCAATGGGCGGATATTTTAAGAAAGCCCAGTGAGGCTCTTTCATTTTCAGCCATTTGCGGTAAGCCTTCAGTCGCCATTCCAGCATGAACTCCGGCTCATTCTTTTTCTTCGAAATTAAGCGAATAATGTCTTCGTTGAGGCCCTTGGGAGCGATTTCGGTTTCAATATCGGTAACGAATCCGTATTTGTATTCGCTTTTGGTTATTTTTTCAATCATTTCCTGTTCATCGGTCATGCTCAATCCCTCATTTGTTATGATTAGACGCTGCGAATATTACGTCATTTGTACAAAAAAGTCAAGATTTAAAAATTTTTTTATACAAAAAAGTCAAAATTGATTATTATATTTAAAAGATTTAAAAAGGAAAGATAATTCAGACTTGATAAAAGAGAGCCGGAACGGTATATTCACGGGGAAATTGGGTGGATTAATCTCCGAAAACGGGAGAATAAAATAAAGCGATTCCGGGAAATGGTTTGGGAATTTGAAGAGTTTGAAAAGAGAAAAATTGGAGGAAAATAAAGGATGGCTATTTGGGTGAAGGCGGCCCGGGAAGACGATTTTGAGGAAGTGCCGGTAGTCCGGTTTCTTTACCAGGAAACTCCGATTGCCATTTTTAAGTTGGAGGACGGCTTTTACGCCATAGACGACACCTGTACCCATGCGGAAGCTTCATTGTCTGAAGGCGACGTGTACGATGGGGTGGTGGAGTGCCCGCTCCACGGCG
>JAJRXE010000418.1 GCA_024276455.1 Calditrichota bacterium | reverse complement strand
TTTGTAAAATGCCCAGATTTTCACCTCTTTGTTCAAATCGTTCAGAACCGATTTGGTTTGTTCGGACAAACTGTACAACCCTTTTGCGGTCAGGTCCACCCGGGCATGATGCTGATCGGTAATAAAAGACAACAGTACCAGAATACCAAACACCACCGCCACGGACAACACGGTGTTGGCTCCGTACTGTAAGGAACGTTTGCTAATTTTTCTCTCCCGGAATTTCTGCCAGTAATACACTCCGGTGCCGCCTACCGCCAGTCCCAGAATCAGGGAAATGGTCGAAATCCAATCCCAGATCTGGTTCAAAGAAAAATTCAGGAAGCTGTACAGTACCAGCAGAATTCCCACAACCATGGCTATATTGGCATATCTCTTCATTTTCTCTTTTGCCTCCCCTGTGTTAACATCTTCCGGTTTACTTTCCTCTCTTTCTTTTCAAATAAACCCGTTACGAGGCACGCCATCTGGTGGATTCCACCGATTTCATGGTCAGGTAAATGCCAAAGGTGGAAAAGAGCAAGTAGTAGAACACATGCTTGGTGTCGATGACTCCCTGGGCAAAATCCTCGAAATGATTGATGATGGACAGATAGTTCAACACCGACGCCAGCCCCGGTCCGGAATAATTGGCTGCCCAGCCAATAATCCAGAGCACCAGAGCCAGACCGAATCCGCCAATGGCTGCAATTATCTGGTTCTCGGTCAGCGAACTAATGAACAATCCACCGGAAATGAAGGCGCTGCCCAGGAGAATTAATCCCAGGTAACCGGAAAGCACCGGACCAAGCTCGGGATTTCCGTAAGCAAACAACAAGCCCATAAAAAACATGGTGGGCACCAACATCACAATGTAAAACACCACCCCGGCGAAGAATTTTCCCAGCACAATCTGGCTCACCGTCAGCGGAGAGGTGTAAAGGAGCTCCACCGTTTTGGATTTCTTTTCTTCCGAATAAAGCCGCATGGTTACCAGTGGCAATACAAAAAGCGAGATCAAGGCGGTATTCCAGAAATAAGGACGAATGAGTTGCAAATTCACATTGAACTTTTGCGGCGGCATACGGTACTGCTGAGAACGAATCATATCCATAAAAGCGGCTTCCACAAAGGAACTCAGGTAAAGGTAGAAGAAAATGCCGGCAATGATGGTAAACGCCGCAATGACGATGTAGGCAATGGGAGAATAGAAAAAATGTTTCATTTCTTTCTGAAAGATGGCCAATGTTTTACTCATGATCAGGCTACCTCCTCTTTTGTCGTCAGGTGCAAGAAGATATCCTCCAGCGAGTAGGTCTCTGCTCGCAGTTCGTAGAGTGCCAAACCTTTCTGAATCAGCGATTTGGCCAGATCGCTACGGATATCCGAGCGGGTTTCCACTCGAATCTGGTAACGTCCCGGGGATTTGGAGTTGTTTACCTCCACATTCAACACATCCCCAAATCCGTTGATGACCGCCAGGGCAGCATTTTTGTCTCCCCCAACTTCCAATACCGTGCGCTCGCTCCCCTTCAAACGGCGGGTCAAATTCTCCGGGGTGTCTTCGGCCACTACCTCCCCTTCGTTAATGATCACCACCCGACCACAGGTCATTTCCACTTCCGGCAAAATGTGGGTGGAGAGAATAACGGTATGATCACCGCCGAGATTTTTAATCAGCTCCCGGATTTCAATAATCTGCCGGGGGTCCAGTCCGACCGTTGGCTCATCCAGAATCAACACTTCGGGATCGTTCAGAAGCGCCTGCGCTAATCCCACCCGTTGTTTGAATCCTTTGGAAAGGCTTCCCACCACCTGGTGAGTCACCTCGTTTAATCCCGCCTTTTCAATAACATCAGAAATGGCGCTTTTACGCTTGTTAGACGGAATGCCTTTGATTTTTCCCACAAAATCCAGGTATTCTGTCACCCGCAAATCAGAATAAAGCGGGGGATTCTCCGGTAAATAGCCGATTCTCTTTTTGATTTCCATGGGCTCTGTCCAGATATCGAACCCAGCTACTTTCGCCTCCCCGGAAGTCGGGGGCATGGCACAGGTAAGAATCCGCATCGTGGTGGTCTTACCGGCGGCGTTGGGTCCTAACAGGCCTAAAATCTCGCCTTTCTGAACATCGAAGGTCACATTGTGAATCGCCCGCTTCTCGCCGTAATAACGCGTTAAATCCTTAACCTCAATCACGTCTCACCCTCCGTTGTTTTGACCCATCAAACTCTTATTGCTGGACACATTCCTACGCCCTCTCTCTCAACCCGTTTTCTCCGGAACCGTACCGGAACGCCCTGTGTCGTCTTCTTCCACAGGCACTGCTCTTTCAACGGTTTCAAAGACCAATTTGGTTGTTTCAACAATATTCAATAACGTCGTTAATGCCCCATCGGTTTCTGCCCGATTGGGCCGGTATCTGGCAAATTTGACGGCATCGGCCAGATTCAGTAGCGCTGCTACTTGTTCCCGCACTCCGGAATTTAACTCCAGCTCCTGTAAGGATTGGAGGATTTCCGCCGTGGTTTCTTCCCGGGCGGGAACGAAAAAGCGATTTTCCAGATAGCGGCGCAAAATATCGGACAATTCCGTGAACAAGCGCTTAATTTGTCCGTCGGCAATCAAATTTTCCCAACGTTCCTGCAGGGCGGCAATTTCCGCCAGGGCAATTTCATGGGCGGGTCGGATCACTTCCCGGCGGAACAGCGGAGCACCCTGCTTGCGCCGCTTCACAATGTAGTACAGCAAAACGGCCGCCAGCAAAAGGAACACTCCGGCGGCAATAAAAAGCGCCAAACGACGGTAGTTGTAAGGGATGGTCAATGGCGCTTTAATATCGTGAATCTCGTGGTCTTCGGCGGTAAGTACACTTTTCACGTAAATTTTAATCGGTTCCGATTGAATGATTTGAAACTGGCGGCTGGTGTCCGAAGCAGCGTAAGCGATGGGAAAAGGCGGAATAACAAAATGTCCGGTGTCGAAGACCGAAATCTGGTACTCAAATTTTTGCGAAATCAACCCGTCTTTCTCTACCGGATCGTAAATTTTGTAATCTTTGATTTCGAACATTCCCAGATTGGCTCCCGGTCCGGGTTGTTTAATCTGAATTCCTTTGGCGTGCTCGATGGTCAGGGTGTAGGTAATGCGGTCACCAATCGTAATAACCGATTTGTCCACCGCCGCCTTAATATTAACCAGTGCCTGCCCGGCAAACAGGAGGGCCGCGGACAACATTAAATTGAGCATCAGGAGTAGAAAAATGTCCCTCGTCTTACTTAAATTTATTCTCATAAATTTCAACCTGCTCCGCCTTCATTAATCTGTCAATCAAACGCTGGTAAGCCTGCTGCTGTTTCTCCTGAATAAAATCTTGCGCCACCTGTTCTTTCACTTCGCGAAAGGGTGGAATCCGTTTGATGTTTCCTTTTTCGTCCCGTTCGGCGTATTTTTCTTTGTTGGCCTTGTAATAAAGTTCCACATCGGCATCGCTGTACTGATCCAACCGGGCTTCTTTCTGAATCTCCTCTTCCAGAAGCTTCTGAGAGAGAATGCTTTTTTCCGCCCGGGCCAGGGCTGCCCGAACCTCCGGATCTTTGTCCAACCCCTTACGACGAGCGGAATCGTACAATAATTCCTGAACCAGGTAGTTCTTTAAGAATTCGATCTTTTGTTCCCGGGTTTTAATCTGCTCCCGCAGGTACACCGGCAACTGATTCAGCTCGTACTGCAAATCGCCGGTGGTAATCTCCCGTTTGCCGATTCGGGCAATCACTTCTCCCGGCCGGCTCCGGGGCTTTTGCGATTCGTCCAGAGCCGCGGTTTGCTCCATGACCTGCTGAGCATCCACGGAACGCTTCATCCGCTCTAAACATTCCACCAGCCGCTTGCTGACCTGATTCTGCAGTTTTGATTCCGGATAGAGATATTTAACCCGCAGGTAGTAAGCCAGGGCATTTTCGTAATCGTGCAAACGCTCGAAGTAAATGTTCCCGATGATGTAAGCCACATTGGCCTGCTCTTCCTCCGGTAAATCGTAACGGTTCAGGTAATCTTCGTACTCCCGGATCGCCTGCTTAAAAAGCTGCTGATTGTACAAAACATTGGCCAGCTCGCGTTTTTTCTCCCTGGACAAGCGAGGCTGGTTTTGCTGGCTGCATCCGGGCCCCAGCGCCAGAAGTAGCAAGCCCACCAGCCCGGCAGTAATCAGTTCCGAATAGAAGATTTTCCGGTTTGTCCCACGCTTACTCACTTTTTCCCTCTCCCCTCAATGAAAACGTTTGGCCCGCATCCGGAAAAAGCGGGTCAATGGTTGCACATAAGACCGATCGGTGTAAATGTCCACGTAATCGATTCCGATGGATTTGAACAGTTTTTCCAGTTTAAGTTTTTCCTCGGAAGCATTTTCGGAGACCGTTTCGCGGATTTCGCTCACCGCCGTGTCCAGCAACACCGTTTCTCCGGTCTCCAGATCTTCCAGTTCAATCAATCCCACGTTCGGCAACTGCATTTCCAGCGGATCAATCAGGTGAATGGCAACCAGATCGTGCCGTTTGTTCGCTACCTGAAGGTCTTTCTCAAAACCTTTTGCTAAAAAATCGCTAATCAAAAAAACAGTGGCGCGGCGTTTTAATATCTGATTCAGGTACTCTAACACCACACTCAAATCTGTTTTTGCCGCTGTTTCCAGCTCGGGACGACTGGAAAAATAGAGCAGCTCTCGAATTACCCGTAAAATATGTTTGCGTCCCTTGCGAGGCGGCACAAATTTTTCGATCTTGTCACTGAAGATAATCAAGCCCACTTTGTCGTTATTGCGAATGGCCGAGGAAGCCAGCAAGGCGGCAATCTCCACCGCTACGTCTCCCTTCATCTGCTTGCGACTGCCAAAATTTTCCGAAGAACTGGCGTCAAACAGAATCATGACGGTCAGTTCCCGTTCCTCGTCAAACACTTTCACGTAGGGATGATTCATTCGGGCGGACACATTCCAGTCGATGGTGCGCACATCGTCGCCGGGCTGGTACTCCCGCACCTCGGCAAATTCCATGCCTCGACCTTTGAACACAGAGTGGTACTCTCCAGCAAAGACTTCGTTCACCACACCGCGAATGCTCAGTTCAATCTGCCGTACTTTTTTCAGTAATTCTTTGGTGTCCATCTTTTCCGCCCGATTTCATTCCGAAGATTCTGGGTCGCCCATCAAGGCACTTCCACCTGGCTCAACACCTGTCGGACCACATCTTCAGAGGTCACTTCCTCGGCTTCGGCCTCGTAGGTCACAATAATACGGTGCCGCAGCACATCCGGACCGATGGCTTTCACATCCTCCGGTGTTACGTAGCCGCGCCGGCGCAAAAACGCATGGGCCTTGGCTGCCAATTTCAGATTAATGGAAGCGCGCGGTGAAGCACCGTAAGCAATCAGCGGCGCCAATTCTTTCAAGTTGTATTCCTCCGGATTCCGGGTGGCAAAGACAATGTCGATAATGTAGCGTTCAATTTTCTCGTCCATGTACACCTCATTAACCACCTGCCGGGCTTTTACAATTTCCTGCGGCGTTACCACCGGATTAACCGGAATATCGTTTCCGGTGGTCATGCGTTTCATGATTTCCAACTCCTCTTCCTTGCTGGGATAGG
>JAJRXE010000417.1 GCA_024276455.1 Calditrichota bacterium | reverse complement strand
TGGTGGTCATAGACGAATTGGCGGATTTGATGTTAACCGCCTCCCGGGAAGTGGAGGAACCGATTACCCGGCTTGCCCAGATGGCTCGGGCGGTGGGAATTCACCTGATTCTGGCCACCCAGCGCCCCTCGGTGGACATTATTACCGGATTGATTAAGGCGAATTTTCCCGCCCGAATCGCTTACCAGGTGGCGACTCGCCCGGATTCCAAGACTATTCTGGATATGTACGGAGCCGAGCAGTTGATCGGCAATGGCGATATGTTGTTCTTCCCGCCGGGAAAAATTAAACCTATCCGTCTGCAGAATGCGTTAATTACGACCGAGGAAGTAGAACGAATTATTAAACACATTCGTCGCCAGCCTAAATTTCCGCCCTATGAATTGAAACTCATCCGCAAAAAAGAAACCCTCTCGGCAACGACAAAGAGGGCGTTTGAACGGGATGAACTGTTTGAAAAAGCAAAAGAAATCGTCATTCGCTACCAGCAGGGATCAGTTTCGCTGTTACAGCGTAAACTGAAAATCGGTTATGCCCGGGCTGCCCGAATTGTGGATGAACTGGAAGAAGCGGGAATTGTGGGACCGGTAAAAGAGGGAAAAGCCCGCGATGTGCTGATCTCTGACTACCGTTCCGATTCCCCGGACGAGGTATAATAATTAAGGAGAGAAATAAATGAAAAAGATATTGCCCCTGATGTTAATCCTGGTTTTAAGCCTGAGCGCCGCAACGAAAGTGGAGAAGGTCATTAAAAATTTTCAGAAGAAATACAAAAAGGTTCAGGCGCTAAAAGTTGATTTTAAACAGGTGAATTATTTTAAATTAACCAATACAAAAAGTGAGATTTTTGGCACACTTTGGTTAATGGGAGAAGATAAATTCCGGCTGGAAACAGAGGATCAGGTAATTGTGAGCGACGGAAAAACATTTTGGCGTTACAATAAACTGGAAAATCAGGTGCTGATTGATTACGCCAAAAAATCCCAGCAGGACATTTTTCTAAATAATTTTCTTTACAAAATCAACGATCTGTATTACACTCAAATTGTCAAAGAAGAGAAGATTAAGGGAAAAAAATATTACGTTGTGAAATTGGTTCCGAAAGTTCCGGAGGAAAATTTCTTTCAAAGCATTAAGGTCTGGATTGCGGATAAAAGCTGGGATATTTACCGGGTGGTTTACCTGGATTACAATGACAACGAATCGGAATATCTGGTGGAAGACATCCAGATGAATCCCCCCGGAATTGAAAAGAAATTTCATTTTACTCCACCAGAGGGAGTCGAGGTAGTTGATTTGCGGTTGTAAAGACCCTCAAATTAACTCACCAGTTGCCGATAATGAATTTTCCTTTTCGTTCTTAAAGAAATTTAATGAAAAATCAAAAGAAACTGTAATAGTGGTAACCAAAAATAATAATGGGGTTTTATTGTGGATAGAAAGCCTGTTCGTACGCCGAAGAATGAACAGCAACAGGTGACCCTGCAGGATTACATTCGGGTGTTTTACCGGGGACGCTGGATTATTTCCATCTCGTTTGTGGTCATTTTGCTGTCCACGGCGTTTTACACTTTTACCGCTCCCAAAGTTTACCGTGCATCGGGAAAAATTATTGTGGAAAGCAAAGGCACCATGGAGCGGGCGATTTTTAATTTGAATTACCTTGGTAATCAGAGTACCTTGATTACCAATCAGGTGGAAATCTTGAGGAGCCGTTTTTTAGCTCAGCGGCTGGTCCAGAAGCTCGAAGCCTCGGCATTCCGGGATTCTCTGAAAATCTTTCAACCGGCCGATGACGGCACCTTCATGGACTACCAGGATCAGATTGAATGGATTTCGAAACATCTGGAGGTGTCGCCGAAGAAAGACACCGACGTTATTGAGATTAGTTTCGATGCCGGATCGCCTTACGAGGCGGCTAAAATTTGCAATTTATTAATGGAAACTTACCGCGAGATTGTGCGGGAATTCAATCAATCGGATTACCGTCAACTGCGCCAGTTTCTCGAGAAACAATTGCAGCGTAAAAGCGAGGAGCTGAAAGAGTCGGAGGAAGTACTCAAAGAGTATCAGGAGCGGGAAAAGCTGGTCTCTCTGGATGAATCGACCAGTGAATTAATTACCCGGTTGGCGGAAAGTCAGGCCCAATTGGAACAAGCGCTGGTGGAGATGGATGCTTATCAGGAACAGAAAAAATCGCTGGAACGGCAATTGGAAGAGCGGAAACGCAATCTGGCAGCTAACCTCACCGTGGCGGCCACCCCTTTGCTGGAAGAGCTTCAGAAAGAATACGCCCGTCTGGCGGCAGAAAAGGTGACTTACGAGACCTTGCTCTCGCAGGATCGCATCGATCCGGGGGAGTACCGGTTGCAATTGGAGAGCCTGACCAATCGGATGGAAGCCTTGCGCAAGCGTTTGCAGGAAGAGGCGCAAAACATTGCCTCGTCGGATATGGTACAAGATCCCTTGCTGGTGGCTCAAAATCTGACCATTAAAATTCTGGAATTGGAGACCAACATCAAAGGCTTGCAAGCAAAAATTGCGGCCTTGCAGGACGTGGTAAACAGCTACGAGCGGCAATTAGCTTACCTGCCCAAACAGGCGTTAGAGCTCGCCCGACTGAAGCGGCAGGTGGAGGTTGACCAGCGTACTTACATGCTCATGACGGAGAAATTGGAGGAAACCAAGATTACCGAAGCTGGACAGAATGAAAACATTCGGATTTTAGATCGTCCGGAGATGCCGGAATTACCCATCAAACCCAAAAAGAAGTTGAATCTGCTCCTGGGGGCTATTCTGGGGCTCGGATTGGGCATCGGATTGACCTTCCTGCGCGAATACTTCGACGATTCCATCAAGCATCCAGACGAATTGGAGAGAATGGGTTTTTCCATTCTGGCGACCATTCCGGAAATTTCTCCCAAGGAGGTGGTGGAGAAAGCCCGGCGCAAGACCGAAGAGCTGGACGAAACCTTCGAGGCGGCTCAAATTATTCCCCGCTTAATTACGCACTTTGATCCTAAATCCCCAATTTCCGAAGCCTATCGGACCTTTCGAACCAATCTTTACTTTAAAAATCACCGCAAAGAAAAACACGTTATTCTGGTCACCAGCTCCGCACCGAAAGAAGGAAAATCCACGACGGTGGTGAACCTGGCGATTACGCTGGCGCAGTTGGGAAGTAAAACCGTAATTGTGGACACCGACCTGCGCCGTCCAGTGATTCACTCCATCTTTAATCTAAAAAAAGAGGTGGGGGTTACAAATTACCTGGTGGCAAAAGCCGGTCTGGACGACATCATCAAACCTTCTTTTATTGACAATCTTTTCATAATTACCTCGGGGCCGTTGCCGCCCAATCCCTCGGAGTTATTGGGTTCAGACGAAATGAAGCAGTTCATCGCAGAGGTGAAGGAGCAATTTGACGTGGTGCTGTTCGACAGTCCCCCGGTGATTGCGGTGACCGATTCCGCCCTGCTGAGTACCATGGTGGACGGGGTGGTGCTGGTCATTAAAGCGCACCAAACCCACCGGGAGGCGGTGCGACGGGCGAAAATGCTTCTGGAAAATGTGGAAGCAAATATCTTTGGTTGCCTGTTGAACAGTGTGAAAATTGAAAAATCCTACGGAAGCTATTTCTACTATTACTATTACCATTACTACCAGTACTACGGCCACGATTTGAAACGCCGAAAATTGTTTAAATCGTAAATATTATTTTCATTTAAGTCTGCTAAAAAAAAGACGATAAAACTAAACTGTAACATCCAAGGAATTGCACAGATGGAGGTATCATGAAACTTGCAGTTATCGGAACAGGATATGTTGGACTGGTGGCGGGCGCCTGTTTTGCCCAGACGGGAAACCATGTAATTTGCATGGATAAGGATAAGGAAAAGATCAAGAGTCTGCAAAAGGGAATCATCCCGATTTACGAACCTGGTTTGGACGATCTGGTGAAAAAGAATACCGAAGCTGGACGGCTGGTGTTTACCACGGACATGAAGAAAACCGTGGAGAGTTCCGACATTATTTTTATTGCGGTGGGAACCCCACCGGATGAAGACGGTTCGGCCGATTTGACCCATGTTCTGGAGGTTGCTTCTGCGATTGGGAAGTACATGAACGGTTACAAAATTGTGGTCGATAAAAGCACCGTTCCAGTGGGAACCGCCCGGAAAGTTAAAGAAACTATCCAGAAGGAAACCAATTACGAAGTGGATGTGGTCGCCAATCCGGAATTTTTGAAAGAAGGGGCGGCGGTGGACGATTTCATGTACCCCGATCGGGTCATCATTGGAACCAGCAATCCGAAGGTGGCGGAAATCATGCGGGAATTGTACTCGCCGTTTGTTCGGACCGGTAATCCCATCATGGTAATGGACGAGCTGAGTGCGGAGTTGACCAAGTACGCGGCCAATTCCATTCTGGCCACCAAAATTTCTTTCATGAATGAAATTGCCGGCCTGTGTGATCGGGTGGGAGCGGATGTGGAAATGGTGCGTCGTGGCATCGGTTCCGACAAGCGCATTGGGTACGCGTTCATTTTCCCGGGAGTTGGTTACGGAGGGTCCTGTTTCCCGAAGGACGTTAAAGCCCTGATTCGCACCGCCAAAGAGTTTGATTACGATATGCGAATCCTTAAAGCGGTAGAGGCCGTAAACGAGGATCAGAAACGGGTACTCATTCCCAAGATTGTGAACTACTTCGGCGGCGACATCTCCGGTAAAACCTTTACCATCTGGGGATTGAGTTTCAAGCCCCGAACGGACGACATGCGGGAAGCGCCTTCGCGCGTTATTATTGAAGAGCTGCACAAACGGGGAGCGAAAATTAAAGCTCATGATCCGGCTGCCATGAATGAAGCGCGACGCTTGAAACTGGATAAAATCGTGACCCTGTGCAAGGACAATTACGAAGCGCTTAAAGACAGCGACGGGTTAATTCTGGTGACCGAATGGTTGGAGTACCGGGAGCCGGATTTCGAATTGATTAAATCTTTACTGCGCACGCCGGTTATTTTCGACGGCCGGAATATCTATTCGCCGCAGAAACTACGCGAATTGGGATTCGATTACTTCGCTGTAGGAAGGCCGTAAACAGATAATCTACCGGAGGCGCCCGCGGTGCCTCCGGAAACAACCCAAACGAACAGAAACAGGTGAGGTAGAGTGAAGAAGGTGCTGGTAACCGGGGCAGCGGGTTTTATTGGTTCCCATCTCTGCGAGGCATTGTTAAAACGAGGAGATACGGTGATTGGGGTCGATAATTTTGACCCCTTTTATGACGAGAAAATCAAGCGTCGCAATCTGACCTGGTGTTTGGAACAGCCTGAATTTTCTTTTTACGAAGAAAACATTTTGAATCTGGAAGCACTGGAGCGCATTTTTCAGGAAACGGCTCCCAGCCATGTGGTGCATCTGGCCGCCAAAGCGGGGGTGCGCCCTTCCATTCAACATCCGGCCGCTTACCAGAAGTACAACGTGGAAGGCACCACCAATATGCTGGAGATGACCCATCGTTTTGGGGTGAAAAATTTTATTTTTGCCTCCTCTTCCTCCGTGTACGGAAATAACAAAAAGGTGCCGTTTTCGGAAACGGACAATGTGGATTTTCCTATTTCTCCCTATGCGGCAACCAAAAAAGCGGGCGAATTGTTGTGTTTTACCTACCATCACCTTTACGATATTAACGTTTTTGCTCTGCGCTTTTTTACGGTGTACGGTCCCCGTCAACGGCCGGAAATGGCCATTCACAAATTTACCCGCGCCATTGACCGGGGCGAGCCGATTCAGGTGTACGGCTTTGGAAAACCCAGCCGCGATTTTACTTACATTGACGATATTATTGATGGAGTGATGAAGTCCATCGATCGGGTGCAGGGATACGAAATCATTAATCTGGGAGAATCGCAAACCACCACCACCAATCGACTGGTGGAGTTGATTGAGCAGGCTCTGGGTAAAAAAGCGGTTCGGGAAGATTTGCCCATGCAACCCGGCGACGTAAACACCACTTTTGCCGATATCTCCAAGGCTAAAAAAATTCTGGATTACAATCCGCGCACTAAAATCGAAGAGGGCATTCCCCGTTTTGTGCAGTGGTATCAAAAAAACAAGGTTCTGTAACCATAACGATTTGGAAAAGGTTGGAACGAGAGAATTAAAAAACCTCAGGGAGTTATTATGGAACTGTTAGAAAAGATTAAAAATCATCAGGCGAAAATTGGCGTGATCGGGATGGGATATGTGGGCTTACCCCTGATGCTGGAGTTTATTGACAAAGAATTTACCTGTATGGGATTCGATATCGATCCGGAAAAGGTGAAAAGCCTGAACGCCGGCCGTTCGTACATTAAACACATCCCGTCGGAAAAGATTGCCCGGGCACGCGAAAAAGGCGTGTTCGAAGCCACCGACGATTTCAGCCGCCTGAAAGAAGTCGATTGCATCCTGGTTTGTGTACCCACCCCGCTGGGCAAACACCGCGAACCGGACATCTCCTACATCGTGAATACCTCCGAGACGATCTCGCAACACATCCAAAAGGGACAACTGGTGGTGCTGGAAAGTTCCACCTTTCCGGGAACGACCGAGGAAGTCATGCGCCCGATTATTGAACAGTCCGGTTTAAAAGCCCACGAAGACTTTTACCTGGCATTTTCGCCGGAACGGGAAGACCCCAATAATCCGAAATATTCCACCCGGACCATTCCCAAGGTGGTCGGGGCCAATCACCCCAAATCACTGGAGCTGGCCAAAACGCTCTACGACCAGGTGATTGTCAAAACCGTACCGGTCTCTTCCAGCCAGGCCGCCGAGGCGACCAAGTTGTTGGAAAATATTTTCCGCAGCGTGAACATTGCCCTGGTCAACGAAATGAAAATGATTCTCGATCGCATGGGAATCGATGTGTGGGAAGTCATCGAGGCGGCTTCCACCAAACCGTTCGGTTTCATGCCCTTTTATCCGGGGCCGGGACTCGGGGGACATTGCATTCCGATCGATCCCTTCTATTTAACCTGGAAAGCGTATGAATACGAAATGAATACCCGGTTTATTGAGCTGGCCGGTGAAGTTAACACGTACATGCCCTACTATGTGATCAATCGTTTAATGGATGGCCTGAATCAGCATCGCAAAAGCATTAAGGGGTCAAAAATTCTGGTACTGGGGCTTGCCTACAAAAAAGACATTGACGACATGCGGGAATCGCCTTCTTTGAAGCTGATGGAGCTCATTACCGAAAAAGGAGGCGAGGTGGATTATCACGACCCGTACATACCCCGGTTACGGGAAACCCGCCATTACCGTTTTCGGAAAGACAGTGTGGAGCTGAACGCGGATACATTGCAGGCTTACGACGCCGTTTTAATTTCTACCGATCATTCCGCTTACGATTATGATTTCATCGTCAAACATTCCCGCCTGGTGATCGATACCCGCAATGCCACCCGCAATGTGAAGGAAGGACGGGAAAAAATTGTGAAGGCTTGATTCGTTGAGAGGACTGCCTGAAAAGAGTAAGCCGGATTTTCGTTGAGGAAATCCGGCTATTTTTTACCTTTACTCATGATGTTTTTGTAACTTAATTGAAGAAAAATATTCCTGCAGGCGTTAATGTTTTACAGATGGGGAGGTAAAAACATCGGAATGGGGCGGTTGGGGGAACGGTATCTGGTTCCCTGAAGTTCGCCTGGGAGATAGCTGATAAAAAAATTGACAGCTTGATTAAGCGTCAGAAATGAATGGTTTTCGAATGCAAGAGCAGAAAGAGAATGCGGAAGGTAACGTAAGCACCGGAAGGAATGTCCGAAAAATATTCATCTGGTTGGGTGGCGTTGTCGTTGCTTCGGTACTGCTATTCATTGTGCTGTACAGTTACACCCGGGTGGTCGATCAGGCGATTCTGGGGGTGGTGAACTGGGCGGCGGGTAAGAACGTCCGGGTGGAATTTGACGCCCTGGAAGGGAGTCTGGTGGGACAGATTCGTTTGCGAGGATTGCGTATTGAAAAGGACGGCTTGTATCTCGAAATCCCGGTAGTGCGTCTGAAATACAATTCCCTGGATTTACTGCGGGGACGTATTGACGCAACGTCTCTGTTCCTGGATTCACCTCTTTTCACCGTGGTTGTGGGAAGAGATTCCGGGAGTACCGGGAACACCCCACCGAATGATTCAGTTCCCGACACCTCTCTGTTTACATTTTCGCTGGAAGGACTTCCCGTTCTTAATATCGGTGAATTGGAAATTAGCAATGGTGCGGTGGCGGTAGTGCGATCGCCCCGGGATACCCTCTATTTTCGAGACATCAATTCCCATATTCAGGCGCGGGTCACCGACCGGGAGGTGCGGTTCAATCTAAAATATCTTCGCGGTACCTGGGTGAATCAGGATTTAACCCTCGCTAATCTGAATTTTCGGCTAATCGGGAATAAAAAGCGTTTGACCCTTAACCAGCTCGAAATGGTGACTGCGGGGTTGCAATTGTACGCCCATGGAGAAATCGAGCTGGTTCCTCGTTTCCGCTACCTGCTGTTTGTGGACACAAGCCGGGTGGATCTGGACCTGGTAAAGAAATTCCAGCCTAAACTGCCTTACCAGAATGGGTACCTTTGTTTTTACGGACATTACATTGGAATTCCGGAGCAGTTTAACGGAGAACTTTTTCTGGGTGGGAAACTGGATTCGCTGGAAATTTCCCGCAGCCGGGCGGAAATTACCTACAACCGGGGTCAATTGGCCTTGAAAGGAATCGACGTGGTCACCAATTTCGGTCGCCTCCGGGGCACGGCTCTGGTGGCGCCGGCCGCAAAAAATCAGGTCCATTTGAAATTTTCCGCCGTTAATTTGCAGAAAATCCGCCTAACCGCTTTACCCACATCTTTGAACGGTTGGTTGGACCTGGATTTTAACACCTGGAATCTACAAAAAATTTCCGGGCGGGGAACCGCCGGTCTGGTGCATTCCCGTTATGGAGACGCCCGGTTCGACACCCTGGCCGTTTTTCTGTCCGTACAAAACGGAAATTGGCATCTGAAAAAAGGTTCCCGCTTTCGGGTGGGCGACTCTTCGGTGTTTTTTGTGGAAGGAACCTTGAGCCGCCGGGGGGATTTACAGGTGAATCTGACCACCGACCGGAATCGACTGGACACCCTTTTTCGCCGTCTGGACCTGGGACCGGTGGGCGGCATGGGGAGTTTAATGTTGCGCCTGACCGGCAATCTGAAAAATCCCAATTTACAGGGCGAGGTGTTGCTGGATTCGCTGAATTACGGCAATGTGGTGGTGTACGGAATTGAAGGGCGGCTGGACGTTCGACGGCTTTCCCGTGGTCGGGAAGGATTTTTCCGTCTGGATCTCTCGTCGGGAAATGTTTACGGAGTTGAGCTCACCGACGGTCTGATTTCTGCCCGGATTGTAGCCGACACCATCCGTCTGGACACCATGAGTTTTTACAATTACGACAATTTCTTTCGTTTGCAGGGCGAACTGGTTCGCGAGCCTAATGTTTTCCGCATTACCATTCCGGAATTCCGTCTGCAGTACCAGCAATATTTGATTCAGGCCGCGGAACCGATTTTGACCCTGGTGTACCCGGAACGGGCGGAAATCGAAAGTTTTCGCCTCAGTGCACCCGCCGGGGGAGAAGTGGAGGTGCGAGGGAGTCTGAATTTTAACGGCGCCAGCGACCTGGGATTGTATGTAAAAAACATCCGGCTGTTCCCTTTCAACCAGTTCCTTGCCTGGAAGGAACGCATCGACGGACGGGTGGAGAGTGATTTGATTCTTTCCGGGAAGGGCAGGGGACTTCAGGTGGACGGTACATTGTATGTGACAGATTTTTCTCTGGACGGAAATCGAATCGGAGATCTACAGGCCGACATTGTAAATGTGAACCGGGTGTGGGAAGTCCGGCAACTGGTTTTCCGACACGACTCGCTTTCCTTTTTGACCCTGAACGGAAAAATAGAATTAGCAGACAGTAACCTGGCCGCACGGAAACGCCTCTTTTTACCGCAAGACCGCTTGGAAATGAATTTGAATTTCCAGCAATTGCGCGTGGAAGACTATCCCGTGCTGGGAGATTTCAATTTTCCCTTTACCGGACATTTCGATGGACATTTGCGAATTAGCGGAACCCTGGGACAGCCCCTGGGAGATTTTCGGGTAGTGGCAACGGATTTTCGCTATCGGGACTATGTTTTCCCGGAGGTGTTTTTGCAGGGAAGTTTAACCGCCCGGGAATTGGTGGTCGAAAAAGGATTGGTGAATTTCATGAACACCCGAATTCAACTGACCGGCCAAAAGCCGTTGTATTGGGACTTCTTACAACCGGAGAAAATTTTGGAAGACCACACTTTCTCGGCCCGGGTTCACGTAGAGGAAGACAGCATTAATTTTCTAAACGTTCTCTGGCCGGAGTTGGACATTCTGACCGGAAAAATTAAAGTGGACGCCGAACTGGGCGGAACCCTGGAACAGCCCGCCGTGCTCCGTGGCGAGGCCAGCATTCAGAATGGAACCCTCTATTTTTCAATGGTGGAAAATCCGGTTACCGATTTGAATTTTGAAGGTGAAATTCGAAACGCAAAACTCCACATTAAACGCGCCAGCGCAAAGTGGGTGGAAGAAAAGGAAATTGAAGGAATTGTGGAGAAAATAAAATATGTCCTTGCCTGGCCGTTTCGACAACTCTGGCCGAAGAAAACCCGCCAGGGCGATCTGGATTTGTCCGGTACCATCGACTTTTCCAACTTGAATCGGCCTAAATTCGACCTGCGCATCCGGGCCAACCATATTTACGTGAACTATTTCCTGGAAAACACCCAGGTGCTCTTGAGCACCAAAAACCTTCGGGTGAGCGGTCAGGATACCCTGACCATTCGAGGGGACGTGGAACTCCACAAAG
>JAJRXE010000416.1 GCA_024276455.1 Calditrichota bacterium | reverse complement strand
GTGGTGGGCGGTTCACCAATTGCCAATCCAATTTCGCGCTGCGCCATGGCCACGCGAGTCAGAGAATCCATCAACAACAGGACGTCCAGTCCCTGGTCCCGAAAGTATTCCGCGATGCTGGTGGCAATCAGAGCGCCTTTAATGCGAACCGTGGCGGCCTGGTCGGAGGTTTCCACCACCACCACCGAATGCCGCAGTCCCTCCTCGCCCAGATCTCGTTCAATAAACTCCCGGACTTCGCGTCCGCGCTCTCCGATCAGGGCAATCACATTCACCTGGGCATCGGTGTACCGGGCAATCATTCCCAGCAACACGCTTTTACCGACCCCGCTGCCGGCAAAAATGCCCGCCCGTTGTCCCTTCCCCAGGGTAATCAGCCCGTCGATGGAACGGATTCCGGTAACCAGATGCTCCTGAATTCGTTTGCGTACCAGTGGATTGGGGGGATTATTGTAAACAGAGCGGTAGAAATCGCTTTTAATGGGACCTTTCCCGTCCAGGGGATTTCCCAATCCGTCGATTACCCGGCCCAGCAGCGCCTCGCCGACCGGAATTTTCAGCGGCTGGGGTTTAATCCGCACCCGGCTTCCCGGAGACACTCCCACCGTTTCACCCAGCGGCATCAGTAAAATGCGATTTCCGCGGAATCCCACCACCTCCGCCAGCACGCTGCGGTTGGTGTCGATCATGATTTCGCAGGTGTCGCCCACCGTACCGTGTTTCGCTGTCGCTTCAATCACCAAACCGGCAATCTGGGCGACCTTGCCGTCCACTTCCACCAGATTCACCCGTTCCAGCCGTTCCTGATAGGCGGTAAATTTTTCAGCCAACAGGTTCATTCACCTTCCCCATTTAACAATCCCTTGGTCAAATGATTCAACTGGCTCTGGTACGTACCGTCCACAAAATAATCCTCCGTGCGAATAAACACTTCCCCCGGCTTCAGACGCTGATCTGCCATTAGACTCACCTCCATGCTGTCCGGCAGGTTGAATTCCCGGCTCAGTTCCGCAACCGTCAGATCTTTCAAATGTTCGGGATTTACCTTGATGATGACCCGGTTCTGCTCAATCACTTCCGGCAACATCTGCCGCAACTGATTCATAACGACGGTCTTGTAATCGTCCAGATGCTGGAGTTCCTGCCCCAAAATGCGCTCCGCCATTTTCTGCGCCAGTTCCAGCAACGGTTCTTCCATCTTTTCCAGCGCGGCATGGTAGCGATCTTCGATGGTTTTTAGCTCTTCGCTCAACTGGTCGATTTTTTCCTGAGCCAACAGGAGACCTTTTTTCTTGCCTTCTTCGTATCCCAGGGCAAAGGACTCTTCCCGGGCTTTCTGCAGGGCTTCCTCCAACATGTGGAGCCGATTCTTCAAGGACTGAATGGTGTCTTCCCGGCCCTGGAACTTGTACTCCTTAATCACCGGACTTTCCCGTTCGGAGGACTGAGACGGCTGCCCTTTTGGGGGAGAAATGAGCTCTTCCTTGATGCCTCGAATCGGTTTTTTAATTTTTAAAGTGAACTGCTGCATGGTTTCCTCATTCAATAATTTCTTCTTCTTCTCCGCGAGCCAGGACAATCTCTCCCGCTTCTTCCAGCGAACGAACCACTTCCAGAATCTGCTTCTGAGCCGCTTCTACATCTTTCACCCGCACCGCACCCAGGAATTCGATCTCGTCTTTCAGCATGGAAGCCGCCCGCTCGGACATATTGTTGAAAATCTTTTCACGGAGTTCATTGCTGGCCGCTTTGAGCGCCAGAGCCAGGGTTTTCGATTCCACATTCTTCAGGATGGCCTGAATGGCGTTATCCGGCAGGGAGATCAAATCTTCGAAGACGAACATATAATCTTTGATCTCGGCCGCCAGTTCCGGATCGCGTTCGCGCAGGTTGTCCAGAATGTTCTTTTCGGCCGTTCGGCTCACCGCATTCAGAATTTCGGCCATGGCTTCCACCCCGCCCGCTTTGCTCAATCCGCCACCAAACACGGTGCCCATTTGTTCCCGCAGTACATTCTCAATTTCCTCGATCAGCTCGGGAGAAGTCTTTTCCATGGTCGCCAGGCGGTAAGCAATTTCGTACTGGGTTTCCTCCGGCATTTCAGAGAGAATGGAAGCGGCCTGGGCGGGTTTCAAATTAGCCAGAATCAGGGCGGCCGTCTGGGGATGTTCATTCTGTAAGAAATTCAACAACTGCTTGTCGTCCACGGTTTGGAGCAGGTAAAATGCACTGATCTCCGTGGCCGCCTCCACCCGCTTTAAAATTTCCTCCGCCTTTTTACGTCCCCAGGCACTTTCCAGCGCTTTCTTCGCATAATCAATCCCGCCCTGGACGATGTACTGATTGGCAATCATCATCTGGTAATATTCTTCAATCACCTCATTCAGCAGCTCGGCGGGTACATTTTCCAGCTTGGCAATTTCGATGGACAGTTTTTCCACTTCCGATTCTTTGAGATTTTTCAAAATCTGAGCGGCGGTTTCGATGCCCAGGGCAATAAGCAACAACGCCCCTTTCTGGGTTGGGGTCAGTTCTTGTTTGTAATTGTTCTTTAAATTCGGTCGTACTTTTCCGTTCATTTATTTTTCTCCTGTGCCAACCAGGCTTTCAACAGTTTCGTTGCGTCTTCAGGAGACTCTTTGGCAAATTCAATCACCTCGGAAGTCATTTTCCCCTTGGCCTTGAGCTGGGCGCGAGCTTCCGGACTCAATTTTTTCATGTAAATGTCTTCCGGGATTTCCACTTCCGGTTCGCTCAGGCTGGCACCCGCTGCTACCCCGCCTCCCAGCTGGGTAGCCGCCGGTCTTCCGGGAATAGCCGGTAAAGCTAACTGGGCAAAGCTGCTCTTTAACAAGGTTTTCACAATAAAGAAAGCCATGACCAATCCGATCAGAATCAGAGCGTAAGTAAAAATCTTTTCCAGGAGTTCCCGTTTCATCATCTTGTCAAAATATTCCTGATCGGAGCGGAAGGTTTGCTGGTCAAACGGCATATTCTGCACATCCACCACATCGCCCCGTTCCTCTGAATACCCGACCGCGGTCTTTACCAGCGAGGCGATCTTGTCCAACTCCTCCTGGGTGCGGGGAACGTATTCCGTTACTTTCTCGCCTTTCTCATTGACTCTGGTCTCTAACTTTCCGTTCACCAGCACCGCCACCGAGACCCGCTCCAGATTTCCGGTGTCAGAAACATATTGTTCCAGCGTTTTGCTCAATTCGTAATTGGAAATAACCCGCTCGGCGTTAAAATTGGAGGAATCGGTGCCGCCGCCGGAATTTTCGGTGTAGCGCTCTTCGCTGACCACCACCACGTTATCGGGATCCACTTTTTCCACCTTACGCTCGATGCGATCGAAATTCAAATCCGCCGAAACCTGCACAATGGCGTTCTGATACCCCACCACGCTTTCCACAATTTCTGTCACCTTGCGGCGCAGTTCATTTTCCACCGCCTGACGCAGCTCCCACTGACTGCTAACGCTGGTTACCAGCCCATCCTGACCACCCTTGCGCGAGAGTACCTTGCCGTTGGAATCCAGAATAACCACATTGTCGGCGTCAATACCTTCCACACTATTGGCCACCAGCGAGGCGATCCCATTAATTTGCGCCTGCGACAGGGAGACCCCGGGGTTCAAATACAGCACGACCGAAGCCGATCCCTTTTCCTCTTTTGCAAATAACCGGCGCTCGGGAATCACCAGATGAACCCGGCTATATTTGACCTCTGGAAACTGATTGATGGTCCGGGTTAATTCACCCTCCAGGGCCCGTCGTAGATTCAGGTGCTCCAGAAAGGTGGTCATTCCCACGTTACGCTGATCGAAAATTTCATATCCGGAAACCAGGCTGGATGCACTGCCATACTGGGCAAATTTTAGTCGGAGTTCCGCCACATATTGCCGGGGTACATAAATGGACGTACCGCCGTTTTCCAGGCGGAACTTAATTTTACTGCTCCGCAATTCCGAGACAATATTGCTGGCCGCTTCCGGTTCCAGATTACCGTAAAGCAATTCATATTCCGGGCGGTTCGCCCACAGCACCAGGGCAATGACGGAAGAAATAAACCCGACCAACACAAACATCAGGATGATTCGCTGACGGACGGAATAACGCTGAAAATACTGAATTAGCTGGCCAAACAATTGCTCCATGAGTTCTTACTCCCTTAATCAGTCTTTAAACCTGAGTCCGTTGTAATTCCTGGTAAGATTCCAGCAATCTGTTGCGTATTTCCAGCATTAACTGGAAGCTGAGACGGGCTTCTTCCAGGGCGGCCATGGCTTCGTGCAGGTTCTCCGTTTTCCCCTGAATCACTTCGGTCACTTTCTCGGTCGATTCCTTCTGAGCGTCGTTCACCGCCTGAATAAAGTCCGAAATGACCTCACCAAAATCTTTCCCCTCCTGGCCTTCGCCCTCACTCACTTTTTCCAGTGAGTTGTTCCGGCCGATTAAATCCCGCAATTGAAGCGTTTGCAATTGTTCAATCTTGGGCATGTTTCCCTCCTTTAACCTTTAACATCCAGTAATAAACCGGAATGCACATTTCGTATCTGGGCGGTGCCGTAAACCGGCAATTCTTCCCCACCGTTGTAACCAAACAGGACCTGTAAGGCTTCCAATTCCTTTGAAGTCAGTAAATCCCGGGTGGGAATGTTTTCTCTCCCGGCCACGGCCGGACCGGAGTGTTTCCGTTCTACCTCCGGCGATTGATTCGCTGGCTTTTGAACCTGCCGGGAATCTTGCTGGCGGTAAAGTTGCTCCGCATTGGTAACGCCCCAACTGAGTGAAGAAACCTTCATTCTTCCCCCTTAAATTTCCAACGATTTCTTCGCAATGGTTTTCGCAGCGTTCATTACCGCCACATTGGCTTCATAAGCTCGGGTGGCGGAAACCAGATTCACCATCTCTTCCACCGGATTAATGTCCGGCATGCGCACGTAACCGTTCTCATCCGCCAGGGGATTTTCGGGATCGTACACCAGCCGGACGCCGTTCTCTTCCACCACTTTCACCTTTAAACCAGCCTGACCCCCCGGTTTGACCCCTCGTCCGGTCTCGGGGGTAATGGTAAAATGCCCCTCCCGGGTTTTCTTTAGCTGCAGGTAGAACTCGTCTCCAAAACGGGACTGCCGGCGAGGTTTGCGGCTTTCCTGAACCAACACCTTGCGCCGATACACTTTTCCGTTCTCATCGGGCAAACTCTCGGCATTGGCAATATTCTCGGAAATGAGCGAAATTTGCTTCGTCTGAGCGGAAAGAGCCGCCATGGTAGTTTCGAATGCGGACAAAATTCCATTCGCTTTCATCTTACACCCTTACTTTATTTATCTCGTTCTTCCGGTAATGCTGGCACTGAGCATGTTGTAAACGCCTCGCAGCACCCGAGACGCAAAATCAAACTTAAGCTGATTTACCGCCAGATCGGCCATCTCCTTGGTGATGTCCACCGCCCCGCCCGTCTCCTTGGGCAGTGTGGGAGAACCACCGGTCTCCATCCCCTTAAAATGGCGTTCATCGGTCACCCGCAACTTGGAGTCGCTAACCGATTGCAGCACCGACGAGAAATCCGTATTTACCCGCTGGTAATTGGGATTGTTGGCATTCGCCACATTGCGGGCAATGGCCTCGTGCTGCTTGGTGTACACATCTAATGATTTCTTTAAAAATTGAATGTTGGGCAAATCGAAAATCTTCATAAATACCGACCTCAAATTATTCCTCACCAGGATTAATACAAAGTCTGTGCCACACTCCGCATTTTTCTCCTCTTCCAGAGGCCCGTTTTTTCCGTTTATGCATCTTATTTATTTACAACAGGTTAGCAACATGAGCTGCGCACTCGTCCGGTCGAAGCGAACCGGCTCCTCCTCCGGCTGGCAAAATGAAAGAGGAAAGATTTGCCGCCTTTCCGACAATTTATTCCGCTTTGCAGCAAAATGAAGAACGAAAGGTGGGCTATTCTGCGAATTTTGCAACCGCATTCCGGAATGTACCGCACCCGGCCTTTCCGAATCATTTGCCCCCGGAACAATTTTTCTCCCCAATTACCCTTCGAATCGTTAGCACACAACTTATTATTTATCAAGATGTTACAGCACTTTATTCCATTCTGATTAATCGTGAACAAATCAGCCCCACCGAACTTGCCTGATGGAAAAGAGTCTCCTTCCCCCACTGTTTCCGAACGTCTCCCCTATCTGTAATTCCGGGCTCGCTCTCCGTGTCGAAAATCAAAACGAAATGATTAAAAATTCGCCATTTATTGCTCCTATCCGAAGGCCCAAACCGCGATTTGATTTCGAAAAACAACCAAAAACCATTTTTTGAGGGAAAATGTGGGTACATTTTCAACAGCGAAGGGACGAGAAAACGGTCACTCTTTCATCCCTCCCTGTTTGAGGGGGCAGCCTGCCGGTTATTTTCTTTTTTTCCGGACCAGAAACTAAAAAAACCCTTCAATCCGTCGAAAATAAATTCATCGTGCTTTTTTAAGACGATCCGTTTGCACTAACAAGGAGGACGACAAATAAATGAAAATTTTAATCGCCGAAGATCTGATGGTGGTTCAGAAGATTCTTGACAAATTTCTTTCTCCCTACCTGGATATTGTATTTGTTAAAAATGGGAAAGAAGCCCTGGACACGTATTTCCGGTATTTAAAAATGAACCGACCGTTTAAAGTTATTTTTTTAGATTTATTGATGCCTATTATGAGCGGATATGAAGTGTTAAAAAGCATCCGGCAGTACGAAAACGAACACCATATTCCCAAAGAAGAGCGAGTGAAAATTGTGGTGCTGAGTGCCGTGAAAGACGAAGATGGGGTAAAAAAAGCCATTATTGCCGGGTGCGATGGTTACATCTTAAAACCCTTCAGTAAAGAACGCGTCTTCGAGGAACTCAAAAAATTAGGATTCGACCTGCTCAAAGAAGAAACGGACCAGAACTCATCCGGTGAAGCGGAAAACAAAGCCGAAACCCTGGAAGACGCACCATCAACCCAGGAAAACGTAGAGACCCCCAAAACCGATTCCACAGGAGAGACCTCATAAGTGCCCCTGGAAGTGTCCGGACAACTGGCAGAAAAAACCAATTTAAGAATTTTGATTGTGGACGATGTCGCCATGATGCGGAATTTACTGCGGCATCATCTGGAGATTTTTGGAACATGCGATTTTGCAGAAAACGGCCAGCAAGCCGTGGCAATGTTTGAACAAGCCCTGCAAGACAAGCACCCCTACCATCTGATATTTTTAGATATCATGCTACCCATCATGGACGGTCATCAGGCACTAAAAGCCATTCGCCAGATAGAGAAAGATCGCCATATTCCTCCGGAAGAGCAGGCCGTGGTAATTATGACCAGCGCTTTGCGCGATCGGAAAAATGTATTACAAAGTGTGGAAGAAGGGTGTGACGATTATTTAATTAAACCATTCAACAAAAAGAAAGTGATTGAAAAAATTGTGAAGGCCACCATACGGCGCTTTAAAGCAAAGCAGAACAAATCCTCCCTCCCCTAATCCCCTGCCGCCAAACTCCTGCTCGAATCAATTCCCCATATTGTAAACTTTTAATTTATTCCTCAAAGTTCGAACGCTAATCCCCAATAAGCTGGCAGCTTTTTCCCGGTGATAACCGGTCTTCTGCAAAGCTGCTTTAATCATCTTCTCTTCCATTTCTTTAAGGGTTAACAAACCGCCATTGAAATGATCGTCATCCAAGACTTTTTGAGCCGGATCCAACTCGAACAGCAGATGTTTGCTGGCAATGGGATCATCCGGGCCCGAGAGTAGCACTGCCCGCTCCAGAATATTTTCCATCTGGCGAATGTTCCCGGGCCAATCGTATTCCAGAAGTTGATTGAGAGCCTCTTTGGTAATTTTTTTCTTTTTGTAATGGTATTTTTTACTGAAGACGGTTAAAAAATGGTCAACCAGCAAAGGAATATCCTCTTTACGTTCTCTCAGCGGCGGCACCTCAATCGGGAAAATATTTAAACGATAAAAAAGGTCTTGCCGAAATTTACCCTCTTCAATTAATTCGCTCATATTACGATTGGAAGTGGCAATAATCCGAACGTCAACCGGAATTTCTACCGTTCCTCCTACCCGAATGATGGTCATCTCCTGCAGTACCCGAAGCAGCTTGGCCTGAAGGGAAAAAGGAATCTCACTGATTTCATCAAGCAGCAACGTGCCCCCATCGGCTTCTTCAAAAATACCTTTCTTGGTCTGATGGGCTCCGCTGAACGCCCCTTTTTGATGCCCAAAGAAGGTGCTTTCGAACAGGGTTTCCGGAACAGCGGCACAATTCACTTTCAGGAACGGTTTGTCCGCCCGGTCGCTGGCTAAATGAATTGCCCGGGCGATGAGTTCCTTTCCGGTGCCGCTTTCGCCCCGGATAAACACCGTTGCATCGCTGCGCGCCACCACATTAATGTGGGAGTAAATACGCTGCATCGCCTCGCTCTGTCCGATCAGCTTTTTCTGCGTATAGTGGAGCGAAAGCTGATTCTTCAAATACTGATTTTCCCGGCGCAGGGATTGATGTTCGAAATAGCGCTTGATGCTTTTGTCGATGTTGGGAAAAGAGAACGGCTTGGTTACAAAATCAAAAGCCCCTTTCTGCATGGCTTCGACGGCAAGATTGATCGTACCGTATGCCGTAATAATAATAAAACCGGTGTCCGGGTACATTTTCTTTGTTCGTTCCAGCAATTCAATACCTTTGATTTCCGGCATAATCAAATCGGAAATAATCAAATCAATCTTGTGTTGTCCCAGAAGCTCCAGTGCCTCCTTCCCGTTTCCCGCCACCAGCACTTTGTAACCGCAGCTCCGCAGAAACTCTTCCAGGACCGTCAAAATTTCCTGGTCGTCATCCACTACCAAAATTTGATATTGGTTTTCTTTCATTCCAACCCCACTAACATCCTTTTAATATTATGGAAGATCGATTTGTTCTCGATTCCTTTAGAAACAGTATATATTATCGTTTGTTCAATTTAGAATATTAATCTTTTTTAAAAGTTACCCTAAAAAGCGGCGGTTTGGTTTCGTTTTTTACTCACAAAAAGGTGAATTTCCAAATGGGGAGACCTTCAACCTTTGGGATTCAGAGGAATTTTTTTCTGCCGGGCGTAAGAAAGGGCCGCTTTTTTATCGTCGATAATCGATTTGGGGCGATCGACAGACTTTGGATGAAATACTTTCTCATCTGGCAATAACTGACGGAACTGTTGGCGCAATTCGTAATTTTCCTTTTCCAGCTTTCGAACTTGTTCCCGCAATTCAGCATATTCTTCCTGAATCCGCCTCATTTTTTCACTTCTCTCCATCAAAGCCACGACCTGTTCAAAATGGAACGGTTTGATCAAGTAGTCAAAGTCCCACTTGCGCACCTCTTGAATCACGTCTTTTATCTTCTGAAAACCGGTAATGACGGTAATGAAAGTCGGGGCAAAGTCGGAACGAATTTCTTCCGCCAACTTCATCCCTTCGTTTCCAGGGAAGGAATCGAGATCGATAAAAACAGAAATGGGAAATTTTTTCGGGTAGTTTTGAAGCGTTTTTTGGGCATTTCCAGTTACCACAATCTCGTACCCCAGGCGAGACAATCCTTCGCCGATGACATCCGAAAGAACTGTTTGATTGCGGGAAACAATGAAAACCTTTTTTTTCATAATGGTCACAAGAACATATTCAACCAATTACCAACAATTATGCTACCCCTGTACTCTCGCTTTCGAAAAACAGCTCACCTTAAATTTGATCATCGAATTCGAACAGAATTTTAACACTTTCGCCACACTGACAATGATATTCAAATCCAACCACTTCGCCGTTATTTTTCAGCGGCAGAATATTTTCCATACCATGTCCGTTGTCCCCTCCGTTATGTTCCGCCTGCGAGGGAACAATTACCGCCGGAGCCCCCACCTTGACCGCTTGTTTTCTAATAATACGGGAACTGTTTTTGCGGGAGGATAATTTTTCAAAAAGGGCTCCATTTTCTTCCGGCCAGAATTCCTCCTTCATCTGTTTCCTCCTCTCTTCGGATTCAATTACTTTCATATTTTTACCTTCGGCAGTTCGTTGAAAAACTAAAATTCAATTTAGCTCCCGAAAAGTCGATCGATATCTTCCTGCGAGATGCCATTCAAACGCACTTTGTCTTCCGTTTTGTGCCGGAATTGTTCGCTTTCCTGCTGAAAATCGGTGCCTTTCATTTCTTTCTCCATTGCCGAGAGAATCTCGCCTCCCACTTTGGTCCGCTGTTTCACTCCCAGAATCGAATCAAACAGATTCGTGAACTTTTCGTAAATTGCTTGCAATATTCGATTTACGTGTTCCAACTGCTGGGTGGTAATATCCTGGAATTGCAGGACATACATAATCTCCGACACTTCGTTTTGAATCCTCTGAATCCGGTTTTCCAGATGGGGTTTCGCTTCCAACTCCCGGGAAAATTCGTCTAACTCCGCCATAATCACATCCAACTTGTCCATGACCCGCTGGGTGGCGGACTCAGTGACTTCGCTGACCGAGAGAATATTGTCGGTGGCGGTGGGTAAGCGGTTGGTACTGTCTTTAATGGAATGATTAATTTTCACCATTAGCGGAATAATGTCTTGAATAAACAGGAATAATTCGCTGATAAACGGAAAAATTTCGTCCCCAAATTTTAAGAATGCCCGGAGCTCCTCAATTTTTTTAAGGACCGCCGACATGTCGGTTCGTTGTTCCAATTTTTCCCCCGGATATTTTAAGAGAGTAATTCGCTTAACTTCTTATTCAAAATTTCCGGAGTAAAGGGCTTCACAATGTAGCCGTTTACCCCTATTCTGATGGCATTGAGAACATCGTCCTGCATTCCCCGGGTTGTAATCATTAAAATGGGGGTGTTCTTGTATTTGGGCGTGCTGCGCAGGGTCTTTACCAACTCTTCTCCGTCCATTTCGGGCATGTTCCAGTCGGTAATAATCAAATCCACTTCTTCATATTCCAATTTCTCCAGAGCATCCACTCCATTCTCCGCATCAATCACCTGATTAAATCCAATCCGGTTAAGAGAATTCAAAATGATCCGGCGCATCGTGGGCGAGTCTTCCACAAAGAGAATTTTTTTGTCCGTCATGGCTCCACCCTTTTTTGCTACGTCATCCAGTTTGATTACCCGTACATGATTTTAAAATCAAGGTTTACCCTTTTTTGACCTAATAACTAAAATTCATTGTTCAAAATTTATGCCAATCGTCAATTGAAGCGTAACCAAATTGCGACACACAGCCTAAGTCTTTACAGATCAATCAATTAAGAAACACGCCACCGAAACCAGTCACTGCAAAGTGGTTAAAAACCAGACACCCCGGGGACGACAAAATCGACGGCCAACAGGAAATTCTTTCCGCATGCACGCGTTGCTTTAAAAATCCTGCGATTCCAGCACCGCATACAGGATGCCCAGATCGAGTTTGAACCGCACAATGGTGATTTTTTCATCATTCTTCCGCAGAGAATCGGGAATTCCTTCCACCCACCGGCAGGTTGGCAACCCGATGACCGGTTCGTACTCCTGCAATTCTCCGGCGAATCTTCCCGCCAGGGTATTCAAAATTTCGCCCAGCGTATCGGCAATCAGATCCGGAGGAACACTTTCCGGTTCCTCAACCAGGATGGTGGCAACAATTTCCCGGGTTAGCTCCGGATCTAACAGCAAATGCAGGCGTAATGTCAAGGGTGCGTCAATATCCAGATAAACGTGGTAGCCCTTTCCATTCCAGAGTGAAAAATCGTCGCTTATTTTCCACTCTTCCACGTCGACAAATGCCAGTCCCTCTAAACTGGCCGCGACAGCCTCTCCCAAGGTCTCCAGAACGGTTGGTTGGTAAATCTCCATCGTTTTACCCCCCTAATTGATCGATGAATGCCTGGATTTCCGGTAAAGAAATGGGCTTTTGAAAGACAGCGGCAGCGTATTCGCGAATCAACTTGTTCTTTTTGACCGAATTTCCCAAACTGCTCACCACTGCCACAGGAATCCCGAACAGTTTCGGCGAAGACTTGATTCGTTTTAAAAGCTCTTCTCCTCCCATCACGGGCATATTTAGATCGGTAATTACCAGATCGACCGTTTCTTTTCTCAGTAATTCCAGGGCTTCTTTGCCATTGGCTACTTCCCGAAATTCCACCTCCTCCAGACCGCAAATTTCCAAACTGCGGCGGATGATGGAACGAGCCATAACCGAATCGTCCACGATCAATACACGTTCCATTTCCCACCTCTTTTTTGGTGTAACCAATCAAATTCCATCGACTTTGCGCAATTCTTTTTAATGAGGCAGTTCTGCATGGATTGTTCTCCGGTTAGATTTCCCACTCCCCTTTTTTAGGTGACGATATTTTTACCTTTCCTGTTTTTACATCTACAACCACCGACCGACTGTAGTTACCGCCCACATCTTCGGCGATGGCGCCCAGGCGGTATTTCCAGAGTATTTTCCGCAGCGCCAACACATTTCGTTTGCCGATGTTAAAGGTTCCATTGGGATCCATAATTTGTGCCCCGCCGGCCAGTTTTATCCGTACCTGAGTGGCACTGGTTATTCCGTATTTTTTGAATTCCCGGATCAGGTACGGAACCGCCTGATCGGCAAAATACCCGGGAAGTTTTTTCGTTCTGCCGTTTGCAGCCGCCGAATCGGGCAGCGCTACGTGAGCCAGTCCCGCCAGTTTTAATTTGGGCGCCCAAAATATGACCGCCACACAGGAACCCAGCGCCACTGTTTTCAATACATCATCGGGGTTTTTCGAAACGACAATCTCCCCTATTCCAGCAATTAACGTCGCCATCAATTCATTTCCCTCAAATATTCCTGTACCACCAGTGGAATCTTTTCCAATGGCACCAATCGCTCCGCTCCACCCCGTTCGTAAGCTTCCCTGGGCATCCCAAAAACCACACTGGTGTACTCATCCTGTGCCAGCGTTCGGGCACCAGCCCGGCGCATTTCCACCATAGCCTGCGCTCCATCGTGGCCCATTCCGGTAAGCATAATACCAATCGCATTGGAGCCCGCTATTTCGGCTACTGAGCGGAATAGCACCTCTACCGAGGGACGATGTCCGTTCACCAATTCTCCCGAGGAGCACACCACCCGGTAGATGCCGCCGGAGCGGGTGAGTCGCATGTGCAAACCACCGGGGGCCACCAATACCCGTCCGGTCAGCACCCGATCTCCCGTTTCCGCTTCTTTTACCTCCAGGGCGCTGATGTCGTTAAGCCGTTCGGCAAACATACGCGTAAAACCCGCCGGCATGTGTTGTACAATCACAACGCCCGGCACGTCGGGAGGAAAAGCGGTTACCACTCGCTTAATCGCCTCGGTGCCTCCCGTGGACGCTCCAATTGCAATCACCTTATCGGTGGTGTGCTGCAGGGCACTCCGAGGGGCGGTCTGAAAGGAATGCACCTGTCGATTGAAGCGTTTTTTCCAGCGGGACACGTCCACCCGGGCTGCCATTTTCACCTTTTTTACCAGCTCCGCCATCATGGTTCGCAGCCCCCTGGCCACATCGCTGGACGGCTTGAGCACAAAGTCGATCGCCCCGGCTTCCAGAGCCTCCAGGGTGATGCGAGAACCGCGTTCGGTGAGGGCGCTCACCATGATTACCGGAAGGGGATACTGGGGCATTAGCTTCCGCAGAAATTCCAATCCGTCCATGCGCGGCATCTCCACGTCCAGTGTCAGCACATCCGGTTTTTTCTGCAGGATTAAATCCCGGGCCTGGTACGGGTGGCTGGCGGTGCCCACTACTTCTATTTCCGGATCCATGGCCAGACCACGAGCTAAAATTTCCCGCACCAGCGCGGAGTCATCGACAATCAGCACTTTAATCATGATGCTCTCCTTTTCGCCGGTACACGGCCGGTCGAACGTAAGTAAAATAGGGGTTGTCCCGACCAATACTTTCCGAATGACCTATGAACAAGTACCCCCCTTCCGCCAGGTAATGGTAGAAGCGGGCAATCAACTGTTCGCGGGTTGGCCGATCGAAGTAAATCATGACGTTGCGGCAGAAAATTACCTGAAATTTCCGTTTGAACGGAAAAGTGGAACGCATGAGATTCAGACGCCGGAAAAGTACCATCTTCCGCACTTCCTCAACCACCTGCCACTGGCCCGAGGGTAGCTGTCGAAAATATTTCCGTTTCCATTGTTCCGGTAAACGAAACACATTCTCGGCGGAATAAATACCCTGCCGGGCTTTTAACAGCATCTGTTCCGAAATGTCGGTGCCTAAGACGCCTAATTTCCACCGGGAGTGCTCTTTGCCGAAGTAATCCAATAAAATAAACGCCAGGGTGTAGGCTTCTTCGCCGGAGGAACAACCGGCCGACCAGAATCGCACTCCCAATTCGCGGTTTGCCTTCAATTTTTCTTCCAGCTCGGGCAACACCTGTTTCATCAGAAACTGGTAATGACCATTTTCCCGGTAAAAGTAAGTGTGGTTGGTAGAGAGCCGGTCAATTAAAATGCTCAAGGCTTTCCCGCTGCGATCCTTCAGCACATAATCGAAAAAATCACCAAACGAAGAAAATCCAAATTGCCGAATCACCTTTTGTAGGCGTCCCTTGATTAAGGCCTGCTTTTTATTCCCTAAACTGATTCCGAATTTCTGGTACACCAGATCACTGATCTGGCGGTATTCCTGATCCGTCAATTCCAGCAGGGGATCAAACGATTTTAGCACCTCGCTCATCTCGGTTATCCGGATTTTCTTTTAAAAATCACCAAATTCATCATCGTCCAAAATAATTAAGTTCCCGTTTCCGTTTTTCTTGCTAAACCCGGTATCAGGCTTTTTTCCATGCGTCGATCCGGTTTGAGGAGAAGGGACATCATTTCCCCGGGAAGCATTCTGTTCGCCCACCGATTCGGCGAACAGAAAAGTGGCAGGCCGGTTTTCTCCCGCGCTTTCCTGATGGTAACGCAAGCGGAAACGATTCAGCATTTCTTTGAGCTGGTCGGCCAAAGCGGTCAATTCTTCCGCCGCCGAAGCGCTTTCTTCGGCATTGGCCGCATTAGATTGGGTAACACTGTCGATTTGTTCCAGGGCTCGGTTCACCTGCTCGATTCCCTGCACCTGTTCTTTGGAAGCGCTGGTAATTTCTCCCACCAGATCGGTCACCTTGGTGATTCCGTGAATAATTTCCTGCAAAGCAGCTGCGGTTTGTTGGGCGATTTCGGTTCCGTTACTGGCTCGTTCCACCGATTTCTCAATTAATTCCGTGGTTTCTCTGGCGGCTTTAGCGCTCCGCTGGGCCAGATTGCGCACCTCTTCAGCCACCACCGCAAAGCCCTTTCCGTGCACGCCAGCCCGGGCCGCCTCAACGGCCGCATTCAGCGCCAACAGGTTGGTCTGAAAGGCGATTTCGTCGATCACCTTAATGATGCGCGAAATCTGGGCGGAAGATTCATTGATTTCCTCCATTGCCCGCAACATGTGCTGCATTTTCTTGTTGCCCTCGTCTGCCGAATTGCGGGCAGAGGAAGCCAACTGACTTGCTTTTACCGCATTTTCGGCGTTTAATTTGGTTTGCGAATCCAACTCGGTCATGGAAGAGGAAATTTCTTCCAGGCTACTGGCCTGTTCTGTCGCCCCCTGCGACACCGCCTGACCGGAGGCCGCCACCTGCTGCGCACCGTGACTCACCTGACTGGCGGCAACCGCCACCTGCGACAATATCTCATTCAACGCCTCGATGGTCTGGTTTACCGCCACTTTAATGCGGGAATGATCGCCCTGGTACTCGCCTTCCATCCGGACCGTCAGATTACCCCGGGAGACCTGTTCCAGCACTTTCACCGCTTCTTCAATGGGTTCGACCTGCGCATCCAGGGTTTTGTTTAATCCCTGCACAATTTCCCGATAGGCACCTTCGAACGGTTGTTCATCGCACCGTTCGTTCAGTTTCCCGGCTCGGGCCGCATTGGTTATCCGCAAAATTTCATTCACCAACCGCTCTAAGTTCTGTTTAATTTCGTCGATTCGTTTGTTTACCATGGCCATTTTACCGGGTAACCGCTCCATCTGTCGACTAAAGTCGCCCTTGGCATAGGCATCCAGGGTGTTTAAAATGTGTCCCACATTTTCCACATAAAACGAGACCAACCCGTTCACGCCCTGCGAAACATCCTTGTAAACCCCGGAAAACTGTTCCCCGGGAATGGTCACTTCGTAATCGCCGGTTCTGTGAGCCTGCAAGAGGTCAACAATCGCGTTCATCACCCGGGCAAGATTTTCCTTCATTTGCTGCATGCTTTTACCGAGCTCGTCTTTGGAGGAAGCCAATTCCACTTCGACATCCAGATTGCCCTGGGAAATTTGCTGTGCCACCCGGGTTTTATCGCGCAGCGACTTAATAATTTTATTGAACGAACGAGCCAGTTTTCCAATCTCGTCCGCTCGCTCAATATCCAGCTGCTGGTGAAAATTCCCGTCGCTTAACTCTTCGGCCACCCGGGTCATCTTCCGGATTGGCGCGGTGATGTGACGGGCCAGATAAACAATGGCAACAGTAAAAGCGCCAATGGCCAGCAGGACAAAAAGTCCCATGGCTGCCCGCGCTCTACTCAGGTAGTGATCTCGCTGCGCCAGCGAGATTCCGATAATCAATTCGCCCAGACGATTCCCGTCCGCCTCGATGGGCATCCGGTCGAACAATTCACCTTTGAATCGCGAACCGGCGCCAATTTCTTCAACATTGACCACCGGAAGATCCACTTTCCGGTAAGTAAAAATTTCCTTGCCGGTGCGGTCTTTCACCACTAACAACGAGATCATATTTTCCCGGGTAAACGGGGTTAACGCCATTCGTACCGCTTCTTCATCCTCAAATTCCATTCCCATTACCACACTGCGAGCCGCAATCCGTTTCATTACTTGCAACGAGGAAGACAGATTCTGAGTCAGAATACTACTGGTGTTCTTCTGAAAAAAGATAATGAACGCGAACATAATAATAAGAATCAGGGAAATAAACCCGATCAACATCTGATTCTGGATACTTAATTCTTTTAACTTCATACGATTCCCTTCGTATTTTTAACTCTTCCCGCCTATCGAATAACCTCTGCTATTCCGGTTTGTTGGACCAGATCGCTGGTGAACTTGCTTTGATAAGCCGGACTGTGCTTCAAATTAACAACTATTTTGGTTTTACCGGAGGCCTGGGGAATAATTCCCACCAGGGCGCCGGACCGGGAATAGTCTTCCGTACAGGCCACCAGGGCTAATTTTTTTTCTTTGCTTTTTTTCAGAATAAATAGTTTACTCGATTTATTGGAAAATATCTCGGAATTGTACACCACTACCACACTGTTTTCCGGGATTTCCCGCAGGGCTTTACTAATATCGGCCGCTAAATCCACGGGAAATATGGTAACTTTGAACTTATTCTGAGCAGCTGCCCGGGCAATGTTCTCCTTTTCCCCGGGTAGCGAGTTCTGATCGATCAACACATAAACCTTTTGTGTTTCGGGAAATAACGATTTAATCACATAAAATATTTTCGGAGAAGACGGATTGGAGACGGAAAAAAGCCAAACCGGCAACAAATACATCAGTAAAAATCCCTGCAAGATCCTTCTTGTCATCACTATCCTCCTTAATAGTTTTATGTTTGAACGTTTGAAGTTACCAATACATCCTGTTCTCAGTCACTTCGTCTTTTTTAATGTTCCAGGTGAATGGCCCAATCGGTTTTTTCCTGCGAGACGATGCCAGGTTCCGGGGAGTTCGACATTAAACGGAAGTAGGCAATCTGTTTTTTCAATTCGTTGGCGAGCTTCGAGAGTTCGCTGGCAGCCGCGGCGCTTTCTTCGGCACTGGCGGCATTGGACTGGGTGACCTGGTCAATCTGAGCCAATGCCTCGTTCACCTGCTCAATGCCCACTACCTGCTCGCGCGACGCACTGGAAATCTCTCCCACCAAATCCGCCACCTGACCAATCCCACCGATGATCTCCTCCAGCAACCTCGCCGTCTGCT